>JAIRVW010000410.1 GCA_031253705.1 Brucellaceae bacterium | reverse complement strand
TGCGTCATCATGCCATGCTGTCACCGGATCTGATCCTGCTGGATGTCAAAATGCCGAAATATGACGGCTTTGAAGTGCTGGCGCGCATCCGTCGCGAAAGCAATATTCCGGTCATTATGGTCAGTGCACTGGCTGAAGATCTGGATCGCCTTTCCGGTCTGCGTCTTGGCGCGGATGATTATATTATCAAGCCGTTTAACCCGCAGGAAGTGGTGGCGCGGGTTAATGCCGTGCTGCGCCGGACGCGCAATAATGCAGCCAATGCTGCCATCCGTTATGAGAATATTCTGGTGGATTTTGATGCTCATGCGGCTTTCACCGATACGGGTGCGGAGCGCCATCTGCTGCCGCTGACACTGAGTGAATTCCGTATTCTGGCGCATATGATCCGCAGGCCGACCCATGCTTTCCCGCGTAATGATTTGCTGGATGCCTGTCTGCCGCAAAGCGATGCGCTGGTGCGTACCATTGATACGCATATTGCCAACCTGCGCCGTAAAATTGAAACATCAGGTGGCCCTTCCGGCCTGTTCCCTGCTGTGCGCGGTATCGGCTACCGGCTGGCGGAGCCGAGATGAAATTTCCCCGCCTGTCACTGAGTACTGTTTCGGCACTGGTTACTGCGGCGATGTTGCTGCTAAGCCTCGGGATTATCTTTTTTGGCATTATGTGGGTGCAGAGCCTGTATGAGCAGGAATATCTGAGCCAGATCAGTGACAATGCCCGTTTGGCCTATGAGATGCTGGACAGGGGGGAACTGCCCAAAGAGGCCGATTTTCTGGCACTCGTGCAGCAGTTGACCCCTTTATACGAAAACAGCGAAGAAGAACTGTATCTTCTGGTACTGAAATTCGGCCTTGGTGCGGCTTTGATCTGCAGTCTCATCGGTTTCTGGCTGGCACGCAAAGTCAGCGGTCCGCTGGTGAGATTAACAACGGTGGTGAATAATCTGCGCGAAGGCGATTTTTCTGTACGCGTGCCCGATACGGCCAGAGGAACCGGCGAGGTACAATTGTTGATCCGTCGTTTCAATGCGCTGGCTGAAGAACTGGAAAATATGGAACGGCGCCTGCGTTTTAATACCATGGCTGTTGCCCATGAGTTGCGCACACCGCTGACTATTGTTCAGGGTATCTTGCAGGGCATGGCCGATAAGGTTTTTCCGCGCGATGATGACCGTATAGAAGATTTGCTGACACAGGTTGAAGGCCTGTCGCGGCTGGTCAATGACCTGCGTACCCTGTCACTTGCCGCCAGCCAGAAACTGGTAACCGAACGTACCAAAGTCGATATTGCCCAAGCTGCAGAACAAATATTACAGGCATCGAGACCTTTGCTGGCCGAAGCCGGTATGGTGCTGGAAACGAATTTAAAGAAAGCGGTGATACCGGCGGATAATCAACGTTTACGTCAGGCTATGCTGGCGGTTGTGGAAAATGCCTGCCGCTATGCCTCTACAGGGCAATATTTGCGCTGTGAAAGCGGCTATCTGAATAAAGACGAAGCTTTTATACGTATCACGGATCGCGGTCCCGGATTTGCTGAGGAGTTTTCCGGCAATTCGATTGATGTTTTCTGGCGTGCAGAGCCGTCGCGTTCCAGAGCCAGTGGCGGTTCGGGACTGGGGCTGTCGATTGTACGTGCGATTGTCACTGCCCATGGCGGCAGACTGGAACATGCAACGCTGGAAGAGGGCGGAGCCTGTGTTACGATGATTTTTCCGCGCAAATTACCGGAGAAAGCGGATACGGCAAGCGGCTGTAACGGTAAAGTATAGCAGCAGGATTAGATGTCGGCAGCAACCAGTGAAATTCATTTTGCACAGCTGATATTTCTTTCAAGACCACAATGAAAATACAAAAACACACTGATTTTACTGTTTTGTAATCGTTTTTAAATCGCTCTCACATGGTTTTCCGGTCAAATCTTGACAATGATGGAGCACAAGTTCTCACGGAAATGTGAGAATTATATAGTGACCTATCATACAGCTTTTCAGAAAGCGGCAAGCCGCTCATCCCGTACACAATATCTGTCAGAGCAGGATGCTTCTCTGACAGTGCAGGATCATGCAGTGACCTATAGCTGCGTGATGAAACGTGTGTTGGGCATGGGATTGCGGGTGCACTTCCGGAAGGCTGCTGCTTTTACCTTACGCCTGCTGGCCTATCCGCGTTCGTCGCTGCGCTGGTATGGTTTTCTGGCCGATTTTGCCGGTCAGCACCGCCTTGGTCTGCCGCATGATGATCTGATCCGTAAGGCGATCCCGAATTTCTTTTTGTATAAAGCTTCGCTGCGTGAGCGCGCCTGCTGGCTGAAAAATCACTTTGCCATTGCCGGACAGGTGATGATGCCGGAAGACCTGCAGCGGCTCTGGCAGGGCGGGCGGGTTCATATCGGTTCGGTTGCGGGTAAGCGCGATTGTTATGATCTGATACTTTGCCTGTCAGATCATGCCGGTGCACGGCACGAAGGCGGCTTTACCATCAGTCTGTATCGCCGCCGCGATAAGGCATTTCTGCATATGCTGAGTTTCATTTTTACCAATGATAGTACGGGCAATGTAACGCTCGCGATCGGCGGTTTTCAGGGTGCTAAGGGCGAGGATGCCAAGCGCTCAGTGATTGATGCAACGCGTGATCTTTACGGCGTGCGCCCGAAAGATGCCTTGTTACTGGTTGCCGAAGGCATGGCAGCGGCAGGCGGTTCTGACCATTTCATGGCGATCGATAATGACAGCCATGTCATTAATTTCCGGCATTCTGCACGCCGCGGAAAAATGATGTCTGACCTTAATCACTACTGGGCAGAGCGCGGTGGTGAACCGGCAGGCCGCTTCGGTTATGTGCTGCCTTTGCGCAATGCTGACCTGTCGCAGGCCACGGCAAAACGGGATTTGTGTAAGTCAGAGTTTTTGCTGACCGGCAGGCAAATGGTGATGGCCGGTCATGACACTGTTACATGAGAAAGCTACCTCATGATCTACCTGTATATTTTGTTTTTATTGTATTTTTTTGTGCGTGAATTTTTATGGATTTAAATCATAACCCGACAGTGCTGAAGTCCGGTACAACCGGCTTCGCATCTGAACAAGGATCTGTTGTTAAAAACGATATGCTGACCGGTCTGATCAGGCTGACCATTTTTATCAGTTTCATTTTTCTGATTTTTCCGGTGGCTGATATTATTGTTTCCGGCTGGTTTGCCGACGCTGCCGGAAAGTTTCAGCTGCATGAGAATAGCTATCTGCTGGCCTTGCGTGATCTGCACCGTCTTTTGCCGGCCGTGATCGTCCCAGTATTATTACTGGGCGTTGTTGTGCAGGCTGTTTCTTACCGGAACTGGCTGCCTGCACCGCATAAGCTGCTCTATATCCTGTCGGTCTATGCGATTGGTGCGGCGGCTGTGGTGCATAGTCTGAAATATCTGGTTGGCCGTGCGCGCCCGAATGAGATCATGGAATATGGCGGCACAATGCTGTTCAGTCCGGCATGGCAGATTGCACAAAGCTGTCAGAATAGCTGCTCGTTTCCGTCCGGTGAGGGCGCCAGCTCCATGGCAATGCTCGCCATTCCTCTGATTTTGGGCGGGGTCTATCGCCTGCCTTTGCTGATCGTAACCACCATTGCAGCACTAGTTTTCTCACTGAACCGGATCATTATGGGCGCACATTTCCTGTCGGATGTCATGCTGTCCTGGTTGTTTGTCGCGATTGTCATGGCATGGCTGTGGCCGGTCTTTAAGCGCAACGGTGCCCGTATTGACGATGCCGTTGCGAAAGCCGGACGACGTATTTGCGCAATCCGCTTCTGATCCTGCCTGTATCATCTGCTTTCTTTGGTCTGCAGTCTCTTGCGGATAGGTCAAGGCTCGTGCATAGCTGTATGCAGCATTGCATCGGGATTATGTTTTAACAAAAAACAGAAATGGCTCATGGTTTCACAGCGGGAAGTGCAAGAGAATACAACTGAAGGCACAGGCTTTGACTGGGAGCTGAGCGGCTTGCAGGCCGATGTGGCACGCAAGGTTCTGGCGCTGATCGGCTCGGGTAAATGGCAGTTGCAGGAGCGGATTTCCGATGCGGCACTATCGCGGGAACTGAATGTTTCCCGTTCGCCGGTGCGTTATGTGCTGAACCTGCTCACAGAATATGGTCTTGTCGCGCATGTGGCGGGCAAAGGCTATCATCTGACGCGGATGCCCGCAGAGGGGGAGCTGATTGATCAGCTGATCCCGCAATCGGAAAACACCAATCTCTATAATGATCTGATGACTGCCCGCGCTATGGGTGCCATCGGTACGGAAGTATCCGAGACGGAGCTGGTGGAGCAGTTCAAGGCAACGCGTGGTGCCGTGCGCCGCGCCCTGATGCGCTTCTCTGCGGAAGGGCTGGCGGAACGTCTCCCCGGTCATGGCTGGCGTTTTACAGAGTCGCTCGATAATGAGCGGGCGGTACAAGAGAGTTATACATTCCGTCTTGTGGTGGAGTGCGGGGCGCTGATGCAGCCGGATTATGCACCGCAGGAAGATCAGCTTCAGGCATTGCTGCGTCAGCAGCAGGCGCTGCTGGATTTGCCGGTCGGACAACTGACCAAGGATGCATGGTTTCATGCCAATGCGGCGTTTCACGAGACGATCGTTTCATGGGCGAATAACCGGTTTTTCACGCAATCTGTTCGCTGGCAGAATAGTCTGCGCCGCATGACGGAATATGCGGATTTCGGCAAGCTGAGCGAGAAGCGTCTGCATGATGCCTGTCATGATCATATTGCTGTTTTGCGGGCTATTCAGGACAGGGATATCAATTTTGCTGCTGCTTTGCTGCGCCGTCACATTTCCCGTTCGAGCCGCGATGATCTGTAATGCGCGGGGCTGGTACCGGTCCATTTTTTGAAGGTACGGTGGAAGGCGCTCGGCTCCGTATAGCCGAGTTCTGCCGCAATCAAACCCACAGATTTATCGGTTTCCTGCAACCAGTTCAGCGCATATTGGCGGCGTAACTCTTCCTTGAGGCTGCTGTAACTCATACCGTCTGCCCGCAGATGACGGCGTAAAGTCGGCTCGGAGACATGCAGGATTTGTGCTGCCTTTGCAAAATCCGGCCAGCTGGCAGGCGGTGTTTCCCGCAGCAATTTGTGGATCGCGGATGCACTGCCGCGATCATAACGATAGCGTAGCAGAATATTGGCGGGTGCTTGTGCCAGAAACTGCCGCAAGGCTGTTTTGCTGCGGTGGATTTTCAGCGACAGTAATGCAGGGTCGAAGCTGAGATATGTCTCTTGTTGAAAGAAACGGACCTCAGTGCTGAAAAAGTCCTGATAGTCCGGCCGGTTTTGTGGCGGAGCTCCGCGAAAACCGATATCATGGATTGGCAGACGCCGTTTCACCAGCCAGCATAACACGCCATACAAAATGAGAAAAAAGGTACGGTAAGCAAAGGCCGGACGTGCGGGGCTGACCTCACGTAACACAATAACAGCCAGCCCGTCACGCAGGATCAGCTCGCCTTTCGGCTCGCCGATCAGCAAGGTAAAAAAGCGTAGCGAGCGGCGGATGGCATGTTCGAGATTGTCACTGGAAAGCGCGGCATGACACAGCATGGCAAAGCTGCCGGGCGGCATCGGGCGTTGGCCAAAGCGAAAAAACTCGCATTGAATTTCCTCGGCAATTACCAGCCAGAGACGGCCATAACGGGCGGCATCCAGTTTGAAATCCGGTTGCTGAAAGAGAGTGGCATCGATACCGGCAGCAGCCAGAACTGCGGGTATTTTTGCAGGCGCATTCTGCTGCATCACTGCCAGCGCATCATCAACAAAACCCCTGCCGATCATGTTTTCCTCCTGCTCCTGAAAGGCAGGATATGGCAAAACCGATCATAAAATAAAGCCAAAACTGTCATTCTGTACCATAGACCTTAGGGCTAGGCTCAAAGTTCTTCATCTGACTATGCAGCTTTGGGAGGGCGCACAGATGGCAGACCCTGTGGTTATTGTTGGTATGGCACGCACGCCTCTGGGCGCTTTTCAGGGCGCTTTCAGCACGGTAGCGGCAGCAGAACTTGGCGCAACGGCCCTCAAAGCCGCGATTGAACGGGCAGGAATTGCACCGCAGGATATAGAGGAGACTTTGCTCGGCTGTGTGTTGTCTGCGGGGCAGGGGCAGGCACCGGCACGTCAGGCTGCAATTACTGCCGCTATTCCCGTGGCATCGGGTGCGACGACCATCAATAAAATGTGCGGCTCCGGCATGAAAGCGGTGATGCTGGCACATGATATGCTGGCTGGTGGCAGTGCCAATATTATCGTGGCGGGTGGCATGGAGAGCATGACCAATGCGCCCTATCTGCTTGATAAGGCTCGTGGCGGCTATCGCATGGGGCATGGCAAAATTACCGATCATATGTTTTTCGACGGGCTGGAAGATGCCTATGAGAAAGGCCGTTTGATGGGCAGTTTTGCCGAGGATTGTGCCGAGGCATTTCAGTTCAGCCGCACCGCACAGGATGAACTTGCACTGCGCTCCCTGAAACGTGCGCAGACGGCATTGGAGCGCGGTTATTTCTCACAGGAGATTGCGCCCGTTGTGACCGGAAGCGGCAATTCCGCCCATCTGATTGATATGGATGAACAGCCTGCCAAGGCACGGCCGGAGAAAATTCCGTTTTTACGCCCTGCTTTTCGTGAGGACGGCACCGTCACGGCAGCCAATTCCAGCTCGATTTCTGATGGAGCGGCGGCACTAGTGCTGATGCGTTTGTCTGAAGCGGAAAAACGCGGACTGACACCGCTTGCCCGCATTGTTGCACAAACATCTTATGCCCATGAGCCGCGTTTGTTTGCCACTGCACCGATTGGGGCAATACGCAAACTTTACGAGAAAACCGGCTGGGCGGCGAATGATGTCGATCTTTTCGAGATCAATGAAGCCTTTGCCGTCGTGACAATGGCGGCAATGCAGGAACTCAATTTGCCTGCGGAAAAGGTGAATATTCATGGCGGTGCTTGTGCGCTCGGCCATCCGATCGGCGCATCAGGCGCGCGTATTCTGGTGACATTGCTGGCTGCACTGCAAACCCATGATCTGCACCGCGGCATTGCCAGTATCTGTATCGGTGGCGGTGAGGCAACAGCCATAGGGGTGGAGCGTTTCACCTGACAATCAGCGCGGTTTTATGAAACCGCAGACACAGTGATTTATGCTTTTTGGGAGGATGGCATGAGGCAGCTGAGTACGGAGAATTTCAAGCAGGCACGTGATTTTCTTTTGCAGAATCGCGAGGATTATCAGGCTGCAAAAGCTGGTTTTGTCTGGCCGGAGACGCTGCCCTTTAACTGGGCGCTGGATTGGTTTGATGCCGAGCTTGCCACGAATCCGCAAAGCCGTGATCAGACCGCTTTATGGATTGTCGATACTGTTTCCCAAACTGATGTGAGACTGAGTTTCTCTGAACTGAGCAAGCGTTCTTCACAGGTCGCCAATTATCTGCGCGGGCTGGGTCTGAAACGCGGCGATCATCTGCTGGTCTTGCTCGGCAATGTGCCTGCTTTGTGGGAGGTGATGCTGGCGGCGATGAAGCTGGGTATTATTGTTATTCCCGCGACCACTTTGCTGACGCCGGATGAATTATCCGACCGGCTGGAGCGCGGCCATGCCCGTGCCATTCTCGCAACCGGTGATC
>JAIRVW010000387.1 GCA_031253705.1 Brucellaceae bacterium | reverse complement strand
GGCATCTGAACTGACCGGTTGCGAGATTTTCGGTAAGGCGGAATTCGCCAATCCGGGGCAATCTGTCAAAGACCGTGCCGCACTTTATATTATCCGTGATGCAGAAAAACGCGGGCTGTTGCGTAAAGGCGGTGTGATCGTCGAAGGTACCGCCGGTAATACCGGTATCGGCCTGACCATGGTGGCCAAAGCACTTGGCTATCGCACTGTCATCGTTATTCCTGAAACGCAAAGTCAGGAGAAGAAGGACGCTTTGCGTCTGCTCGGTGCCGAACTGATCGAAGTTCCGGCAGTGCCTTACAAGAACCCGAACAATTATGTGCGGGTTTCCGGTCGTCTGGCTGAGCAACTGGCGAAGACCGAGCCGAATGGCGCGATCTGGGCTAACCAGTTTGATAATCAGGCTAACCGTCAGTCCCATATTGAAACCACAGCACCGGAAATCTGGCAGCAGATGCAGGGTAAAGTTGACGGCTTTATCTGTGCTGTTGGCTCCGGCGGTACGCTGGCCGGTGTGGCAGCAGGTCTGCAAGGTTTTAACAAAGACATTAAAATCGGTCTGGCCGATCCGGAGGGAGCGGCGCTTTACTCTTATTACACAACGGGTGCGTTGAAAGCCGAAGGATCGTCGATCACCGAAGGTATCGGGCAGGGACGTATCACGGGTAATCTTGAAGGTTTCAAGCCGGATTTCTCTTATCAAATCCCTGATGCTGAAGCGCTGAAGCTGGCTTTTGATCTGGTGCAGGAGGAAGGCCTTTGCCTCGGCGGCTCATCGGCTATCAATATTGCCGGTGCGATCCGTCTGGCAAAAGATCTGGGTAAAGGTGCCCGCATTGTAACCATTCTGGCCGATTACGGTAACCGTTATCAGTCGAAAATGTACAATCCGGCCTTCCTTGAAGAGCGTGGTCTGCCGGTGCCGCAATGGCTTCTGACACGTTCAGATATTGCAGTCCCTTACGAGGCGGTTTAAACCCTTCACGAAAGAATTTTGGTGAGGGAATGATGACACAGAATCTGGTGACGAAGCCGCTTTTCCGCGAGGATGCTTATCTGAAGGCCACACCTGCCAAGGTGGTGGGCGTAACTGAGGAAGGCGGTATTATTCTCGACCAGACCGTGTTCTATGCCACATCGGGCGGTCAGCCCGGTGACAGTGGTGTGTTGTGCCGTGCCGATGGTTCTGAAATTCAGATTGCTGTGGCCGTCAACGGCGCAACCAAAAATGACTTCATCCATGTGCCGGCAGAAGGTCAGGCGCTGCTGCAAATCGGCGATGAGGTGACAGCAGAGATCGACTGGGAACGCCGCTTCAAGCTGATGCAGATGCATACGGCCTGTCATTTATTATCAGTTGTTTGTCCGTTCCCGATCACCGGTGCCGCCGTTAATGTTGACGACAGCCGTGTGGATTTTGATCTGCCGGATGCTGAATTCTCCAAAGAGACAGTGACAGAAAAGCTGATGGAACTGGTCAATGCGGCTTTGCCCGTTACTGCACAGTGGATCAGCGATGAAGAGCTGGCAGCCAATCCTGATATTGTAAAATCAAAGAACGTACGCCCGCCGGTCGGACAGGGACGTATTTGTCTTGTGGTCATCGGCGAGAATGGTTCGGTTGACTCCCAGCCTTGCGGCGGTACCCATGTCGCCAATACATCGGAAATCGGCGAAATCCATATCGGTAAGATTGAGAAAAAAGGTAAGGAAAACCGTCGTTACCGTATCCGTTTTGGTAAGGCTCCGGCATAATATAGCTGCTTTTGTCTGGCAGTTTTTCTGACAAAGCCATTGATATAAAGAAGAATGCACCATGACGAATGATGAAGCCGGTCACAGCGTAACAGAAACCACCAGACAGGTGACTGTGCATGTGACGCATCTGGAAATGACCGCTCCGTCATCTGTTGTGGTGCCTGTGCCTGCCGGTATCCGGCTGGCAATCATGTTGGCAGAGAATATGCCGGTGCATCTCTATCGCTATCTTTATGAAGTGATCGGCAAGCCGCATCACTGGATGCTGCGCCGTATGCAGAGCGATGAGAAGGTCGCTTCGGTTATTCAGGCCGAGGAAACCCGCATTCTGCTGCTCTATGTTGACGGATGCCCTGCCGGTTTTGCTGAAATGCGCCTTAACCTGCCGGAAAGCGTTGATCTGCTCTATTTCGGGCTGGTGCCGGATTATCAGGGGCGGGGGCTGGCGAAGTTCTTTTTCTCGGAAATGCTCGCTGCGGCATGGTCGCACAATCCGCAAAAGCTGCGGCTGGAAACCAATACGCTCGATAGTCCGCGCGCCTTGCAGCTTTATCAGCGCATGGGGTTTGTGCCGGTTTCTACTTCGGAAGATGTCATAACGCTCTGGAAATAATAGATGCTGATCAGGCGCGGCGATGCCCGGCAATATCTTCAATGGTTGCGGAGCGGGGCAGAGCTAAGTGAGTATCCGGTTCAGTACCATCTGCTTTTTCAAACACCACGCAATTGCGCCCCTGATTTTTTGCCTCATAAAGACAATGATCCGCGCGGCTGAAAATCTGCGAATTGCTGTCGCTTTTATGTGCAACGGCGCCGCCTGCGCTGATGGTCAGCGGTTCAATATGATTTTGTGCGATATAGAAGGGCGTATTCTCGATCTCCACGAGGATACGCTCGCCGACACTCATAGCTGCAGCACGGCTGGCATTCGGCAGGTAGACACAGAATTCCTCGCCGCCGACACGGCCGACCAGATCGCCTTTGCGGGTGACATTTTGCAAAGCAAAAGCAATGAGTTTCAGAGCGCGGTCACCGACTGTATGGCCGTATTTGTCGTTGATACTCTTAAAATGATCGGCATCGATAAGCGGTAGCGCACCGGCATCCATACGCGAGCGGACATTGCGCATCATCTCAAAAAAGGCCTCGCGGTTATAAAGACCGGTCATATGGTCGATTTTAGAGCGCGCCTGTAATTCCTGATGTGCTTTTTCCAGATCAGTAAAAGCTTTGGAAAGCTGAGAATTACGGTGAAACACGACAGTCATTGTCGGGAAAGCAGTAATCAGAGGCAAGAACAGGCTCAAAGCAATACTGACCAGCCCCGCAGGTTCACCGCGGATAATGCCTACAATCATGCTGATGGCAACACAAAGCAGTGCCGCCGCAGCAGAAACAACAAAGGCTTTTAGAAGAGCTGATTTCATAGTCTGTTCAAATATCCCTGAGCACATGCCTTGATGTGAATATTTTTGGTTTATGACTGGAAATGCCTGTTTATAAAATAACTGCTACCGCAATATTACTTACCACATAGAGCAATATTGTCCGTAAACCTAATGAAATCGGAAATCGGCGTAAATTCTTTATAAATAAGAACTTTTTGTTTTAGTGATGCGTAAAATTCAGGCATTTTTATACACCAAGCAGAGCAAGAATAATCAGGCCGAGACCAGCCAGTGAGGCAACCCAGATCAGGCTGCGGATATAAGGAATTCCAAAAGCATAAGCGGGGATATAGAGAATGCGTCCGCATAAATAGAGCCATGCGCCGATATAAGTCAGGCTGCCTTCGCGTCCTGTCATATGTGCTATAATCACAGCAGCGAGAAACAGGGGCAGGGTTTCATAGAGGTTGCGCTGAGCACGCTGCAAGCGTCCGGTGATGATGCCGACAGGTGGTCCCGCCTCGTCCCGCGGTCCTGCATTATAGTCAATTCCGGTTTCTCGGTTACGAAACATCGCAGGCAGCAAAATCTGCACAAGGGCGATGATCAGCATCCAGACAGCAATCGTCAGTTCTGTACTCAAGGTTGTGTTCCGCTCATTGGATGGATCATTGTTGTTCGGTGTTTCGCAGTTAAAACGGACAAGAAGTCAGAACCCGACGGCTTCTATCCCCTGCCAAATGTATTCTTGGTTAACGGCAGCGCGAAGACAAAGACGGATTACGACCCGCAACTGCCTGATGCTGCTGTCTGTATTGGCTCATATGTATTTTAATCTGTCTAACTCTTTATTTATTAAGAGATATTTCTGCGTTCCGCTTATTCACCTAAAACTGTGCAGGTATAATCTCTGAGCCTGAGTTTAAATGAATATGACTGTCTTTCTCCCAATTATGCAGGTGAAAACCCTGCAAAACAAGGCTGCCAGCATATTTGTCCTCTCATTTTTTAAGATTCTGTCAATGATTTCTTGCGAACAGTCCGCCGGTAATGTGCATTTTCGCCTTGATCAAAGAGGTTGAAACTGTTTGGTTAGGAAAAGTTAATGCCGCTATGGGATTGCTGTTCTGACTGACAGTGGGAAATGCCGGTGTTATTGCAGACTGATTTTTGTTGTTTGTGACGGGTTTGAGTAGCGTGATGAAGTCATTTCAGAAACAGCCGCAAGGGCCTGTTGCAGCAGACAAGAAGACGAGCGGGGGCTGGATGCTGCATTCTTCGAAAGCGAAACGTATTCTTTATCTCGGCATGGTGGGCTTGCTGGTGACAGCCTGCGCCTCTCCGCAGCCGCAGGCAATAAAGAAAAAACGTTCCAAGGAATATTTTGCAGAATCCATCTATGGCGTGAAGGCCAGCCCGCGTGTGGCCAACGGCCAGAAGATCCCGCGCGGCGGCGGCCGCAATCAGGTCGGCAAGCCTTATAAAGTCAAAGACAAGTGGTATAAGCCGAAGGAAGACCCGAATTATGTGAAGGTCGGCCGCGCATCCTGGTATGGTTCTGCTTTCCATGGCCGTCTGACTGCCAATGGTGAAGTTTATGACATGGCGCATCTGACAGCTGCGCATCCGACGATGCCGCTGCCGAGCTATGCCCGTGTGACCAATACGGCCAATGGCAGCTCTGTGATTGTGCGCGTCAATGACCGTGGCCCTTATTCCAATGACCGTATCATTGATATGTCGGAAAAAGCGGCTGAAATGCTGGATTACAAGCATCACGGCACCGCGAATGTTAAAGTAGAATATGTTG
>JAIRVW010000368.1 GCA_031253705.1 Brucellaceae bacterium | reverse complement strand
TCGTCGTAACGCTCGGCAGCGCGCAGCAACACTTCGTCAAAGCGGCCGGACTTGTAATATTCCGTGGCACTGGCGAATTCATAATCGAAGCCGAAGGTGTCGAGGAAGCGGCACAGCATGGTGTTGTTGTGATCCGCAAAGCTCTTATAGTCACCGCCAAACGGATTTGGCACAGCCGACAGCGGCAGCTGCAAAGCTGGCTCAAGCGCTGCACGATCCGGCACGTTTTCCGGAATCTTGCGCATACCGTCGAGATCATCCGAGAAGCAGATGAGCTTGGTTTTGACTTTATCTTCGGTCAGAACGCGGAATGCATGGCGCACCATGGATGTGCGGGCAACTTCACCGAAAGTACCGATATGTGGCAGACCGGACGGGCCGTAGCCGGTTTCAAAAATCACGACTTCGGGAAAGCCGGTTTTCTCATACCGTTTTATGATTTTCCGCGCCTCTTCAAAGGGCCACGCTTTCGCCTGTGCTGCTGCCGCAATCAGGTCGGGCGCAAGGTCGATGTGGTTTGAATGGTCGGTTGTCATAATATCTTTCCTGACAGGAGATGTTGATTGAAATAGCCGCACTTTTTACAGGTACGGACAGACAGGTCTATGGCGAGATGCGGGTTTCGTCAATGATGTGCAGCGCTTTCTTTGCAAGCACCGGAGGATATCATGCGCTTTCTTCGCAGGCGCGGGTGTGTAATGCAAAAATGATGGGGGTTGTGTGCATAATCTTCAGGCTTAAACACAATTGAACACTTGTTAAGCCCTGTAGAATAGTCTCAATCTTATATTTCAGACCATGCAGGAGTTCTTGGAAATGAAAATCACGCCGCAGGATGCGCTGATCTATATTATGGTAACGGTATCAGCTGCGGATGCGCGGATGACAGATGCGGAATTGTCCTCGATCGGCAATCTTGTGCATCGCCTGCCGGTCTTCACCGGCTTTGATGTGGACACAGTGCCGGAAATCGCAGAGCGCTGCTATGAGCTGCTGACCAAAGATGACGGTCTGGATCGTATTCTGGATATTGCCCATCAGGCGCTGCCGGAAAAACTCTATGAAACTGCCTATGCGCTGGCTGTTGAAGTGGCTGCAGCTGATCTGCAGGGAGAGCAGGAAGAGCTGGCGTTTCTGCAATTGATGCGTGACCTGTGGAACCTTGAGGAGTTGAGCGTTGCCGCGATTGAGCGCAGTGCGCGTGTGCGTTTCCGCAAATTGTAATTTGATGATGAGCGCATCTTTTTTGAGATGCGCTCATTTTTCCTTAGTAGAAATCGACCGGGAAATAGCGTAGATACAGATCATCCAGCACGCCTTTGCGCTCCAAAGCGCTGAGTGCATGGTTGAAAGCAAGGCGCAAATCCGTATCCTGTTTGCGCAAGGCGATTGTCATGCCTTGCCCCAGAAATTCCGGTGCGGGATAGGCGCCGCCGGTAAAGCGGCAGCATGAACCGTCCTGATCTTTATTATCTTCTGAGACAGCTGCCGGTTTCATCCAGAGCGACAGGCTCATTGCATCGCCGAAGATCAGCTGAATTTTTCCGCTTTTCAGATCCGCATACATCGGCTCACTGGCACTATAAGAAGTGACTTTCGCTTTGGGGAAATAGCTCTTCAGCAAGGCTTCGTGTGCGGAGCCTGAAAGCACGCCAACGCTTTTCCCGTCCGGTGAAAAAGCAGGCGTATCCGTCGCGCTGGTTTTGACTGTGACAAAGCGGGCGGGCAGGCTGAAATAAGCGCGTGTGAAGCTTAAATTCGCGCGTTTCTCGCGATCAGGCGTAATACCTGCGACCAGCGCATCGCTTTCGCCGTTTTGCAAGGCGGACAAAAGTTCATCCCATGGCCGTGCTTCAATCTGACAGCGGCTGGTGACAGATAGTTCCTGACACAGCGCGCGGATCAGGTCGATATTATATCCGCTCAGGCGCCCTTGTGCTGAAAGGCTGTTGAAAGGGGCGAAATCCGTGCCGGTCAGAAAGCGTATCTGTGTGCGCTGAGAGAGGTCGGGTCTGGATGGCCGTTGTTCATCGCCTGCCAGATGCGGCGGGGCGGCATGACTATGAAATGCGATACCTGTCAGGATGACCAGCGCGATAAAACCGGTAAAGATGTAGTATTTCAAGCGGTTGCGGAGCGAGGCAGGGAGGTATCTGTTGTGCGTGGACATCCTTGGCTCCGTTAAAATAATTGAAAATATCATTTGATTATAAAGTTTTGCCGTCCTTATAGAAAGGGCACTTCTCTGTATAATTTATTTCTTTTAAAATATTGATTAATATAAATATTATTGAAATTGAAAGATTTGTATAATGTATTTTTATGGTTGATATTTTTGATCGGTGAATATTATTATTAATTACCAATTAATTTCAAAATAATGTGCATTTGTTTTTCCTGAATTAGTGAATTTTATCTGTTTTGTAACTTGGTGGTGAAATGACGATACATTTGTTATTTTCACAAAGCTTCATAAAGCTATGTGCTGCATTTTCAGTTCGCCTTGTTGATGCAGGGCTGGGTAAGGCCGAGATTATCGCGGCCTTCGCCAGTGCTGCCCGTCATAATACATCGTTTAATGACGAGCTTGTGCATCGTGGTGCCATTTCCGAAAGCGCTCTTTACCGGTTATGGGCAGAGGAAACGGGACTAGTCTATGATGATGCGCCGGATGCAAGCGAAGTCTTATTGCGTCCTTTTGACGGGCCCGCACGGCTCAGCCGCATCCGCCATATTCTGATTGCGGGGCGCAAAGGGCAAAGTCTGCTGTATATGGCGCCGGATCTTAAAGAACTGGCGATGCTGAAATTTTATTTGCGGCAATATCCGGATATGCGTGAGCGCCTGAGGCTGTGTCCGCCTTCGGTTCTGGTGGCGTTGCTGCACCATCGTTATGGCAAGGCGGCTGCCGGACGGGCGCAGGCTATGACACCGTCGCATTTGTCTGCCAGTCTGGTATTGAACGGCTGGCAGGGCTTTTGTTTCGCCGGTCTGTTGCTGGGGCTGCTATGGTTGTTTATCGCTGAAGGTGGTTCACATTTGTCCTATCTCTATTGGAGTATGACAGCGTTTTTCTTCGCCTGCGTTACAATCCGCTTGCTGGCCGCATGGAATGCACGTCCTTTGCATATACAGCCTTTGTCGTCCTATCGTTCATATGATCTGCCGGTCTATACGGTATTGGTGCCGCTGTATAAGGAGGCGAATGTACTCCGTCAGCTGATCACGGCCTTGAGTGCGCTGAACTGGCCGACGACCAAGCTGGATGTTAAACTTGTTTGTGAGGCGGATGACAGTGAGACATTGACGGCTCTGGCACGGCAGAGCTTGCCTGCACATTTTGAAATTTTGAAAGTGCCTTCAATCGGCCCGCGTACTAAACCCAAGGCACTGAATTATGCTTTGCAATTTGCGCGGGGTGAATTTGTGGTGGTGTATGATGCGGAAGACAGGCCGCATCGTGATCAGTTGCTGGAAGCGTGGCAGGCATTCCGGCGTGGTGGCAAGAGGCTCGCCTGTTTACAGGCACCGCTGGTGATCGGCAATTTCAGCTGTAATTATCTGACGCGGTATTTTTCATTTGAATATGCCGGATTGTTTCGCGGCTTACTGCCATGGCTCGGCCGGAGAGGGGCGGTGATGCCTCTGGGCGGTACGTCCAACCATCTGAGACGCAAAGTGTTGCAGGAGGTTGGCGGCTGGGACAGCTACAATGTGACGGAAGATGCCGATCTCGGCATGCGGCTGGCGCGGTTTGGTTATCATGTTGATATTATTAATCGTCCGACGACTGAAGATGCGCCGGAAAATTACAGAGACTGGAAAACCCAGCGTACCCGCTGGTTCAAAGGCTGGATGCAGACATGGCTGGTGCATATGCGCGCTCCGGTAAAAACCTGTCGCCAGTTAGGTGTAAGGCGTTTCAGTCTCTATCTGCTCTATACAACCGGTCTGCTTTTATCGGCGCTGCTGCATCCTTTCATGCTGGTCAGTTTGATTTGGGGGATTGTGCTTGGTCTTTCCGGCTATCACGACCCGCGCATCATGGCTGCTGTAATATTCAACGGTATGAACCTGCTGACCGCCTATCTGAGCTTTCATGTGCTTTGTAAGAAAACCCTGCGCTATGATGAAAAACGCGGCTATTTTTATCTCTGGGGTGTGCCGTTATACTGGTTGTTGCTGTCATTCGCTTCATGGCGTGCATTTTATCAGATGTTTACCGCGCCGCATCATTGGGAAAAGACACCGCATTTTCCAAGCCGTACGGAAAATGTGGCAGGCACAACTGCAAATGCAGAAACTTTACAGGGATTACCTGTTCATAGTGCTGGTAAGACATTGCTGCCGGAGCGACTTGTCACAAATCCGTAATATAAATCATAAATAGTCCGGCTGAATGTGGCGGAGGCATTGTATGCCTGAAGAGGCGCATAGTTTTTCATTTGAGAAACAAAGCTTTTCTTTTCAGGCGGATTGCCTTCACAATGGTAACATGAACATCTGTTGAAATAAGACATGGTATGCTTGCCGGAGCAGGGCAGCGAAGAGCAAGCGTAAAGGCGGCATCCGGATATATGATGACTGATCAGAACCAGAAAAATGACATATCCGTAATGCCGGTCACAGATGCGGAAAAGATACGTAATCCTGTTGGTTATGCCGGACAACTGCTAAAGTCAGTGCGCAAGACCTCGCCGGTTCTGGTGTTCCTGCTGCCGCTATACGGATTACTTCGTTTCTGGGAGATATCCGCTTTATGGGCATCCGTGATCTGTGCCTTGATCTTTATTCTGACGGTTGCACTGGTTGCATTTGCGGCTCCGAAGCCGGTTGCGGTTGCACCTAAAACCGGTAAGCGCGAGGGGCCTTTGTCCCGCTTGTCCGGTGAGAGATTGGCTGATTTTTTGCCTGACCCGCTGGTTCTGTTCGATACAGACGGGACAATTCTTTATATAAACTATGCCGCGCGCGAAGCCTTCCCGCCACTGGCGCGTGATACATCACTCTATCTCTGTTTCCGCTCACCGGAAATGCATTCCCTGATACAGGGGATTATTGCTGATGGTCAGGCGCGCTCCACGGATTATCTGGAACGCCTGCCGCTGGAGCGCTGGTATCGCGCTTCTGTCATGACCTTCGAGACGGCAAAAGGTGAGGCGGATTGTTTTATACTGATCTTTCGTGACCAGACGGAACTGCGCAGGATTGATCGTATGCGCTCGGATTTTATCGCCAATGCCAGCCATGAACTGCGCACGCCGCTGGCTTCTTTGCGCGGATTTATCGAGACATTGCAAGGGCCTGCGCGTGATGATGCTGCGGCGCGGGCGCGCTTTCTTGGTATTATGCAGACGCAGGCAGATCGTATGTCACGCCTGATCGACGATCTGTTGTCGCTGTCGCGCCTTGAAATGAAAGCGGCCATTCCGCTGAAAGAGCGCGTTGATGTCGGGCAGATCCTCAGCCATGTTGTGGAGACACTGGCACCGATGGCTTCCGGTGTCGGCGTGACCATTGAATGGGCAAAGCCGGATCATCCTGTCTGGTTGCCGGGGGATCGGGATGAGTTGATTCAGGTGTTTCAGAACCTGATCGAGAATGCCTGCAAATATGGCCAGTCCGGCAAGCGTGTTGTCGTGACCCTCGATGAGCAGGGCGGTGAGAATACTTCTGCGGATGTGTTGCGCGGTTTTTCTGTGAGTGTCGAGGATTTCGGGCCAGGCATTCCGGCGGAGCATTTACCGCGACTGACAGAGCGTTTCTATCGTGTTGATGTGGACAGCAGCCGTGCACATAAAGGTACAGGGCTGGGGCTGGCAATCGTCAAACATATTCTGACACGTCATCGCGGGCGGTTGACCGTGCGTTCGCAACTCGGCAAAGGCTCTGTCTTTACAGTAGTTTTCGCCGGTTCATAAATATTGTAAGGCGGGCAGCTTCAAAGATTTACGATTTAAAAGTGCGGATGATGCGCCATTTCAGCGGGCGCAGTGCCTGCCAGAATGATGTGGCACGCAAGCGCCGCATCGTTTCTTTTTGAATTTCATAAAACCGGCCACGCAGTGTAGCGCTGAAAGCCATCCGTTTTAAAGGAATGGTCAGATCGCAATTCTGCAATTTCCATTCCTCATTGCCGACGCCGAGATCAAGGCAGTCATAGCCTGTTTCTTTCAGATGCTTGATCAGCAGATAATGAATGGCGCGACCCGGTGAATATTTCGCCCAGTTTTTGAGGTTCGAAGCGATCATAATGCCGTAATAATGCGAGCCGCTGGTCAGTCCCCACATGCAGGCGATGATTTCATCATTCAGTTTCAGGGCAGAGAGATGCAGGACGCCGGCCTGATGGAAGCGCTCAGTCGCTAGTCTGAAATAATGCAGCTTTTCCGGATATTTTTCAAAGCCGGGCACTTCGGTGGCAATAAAACGCTGCTGCTTTTCATAGAGCATGAATTCCAGAAAGGTCTGGCGCTCTTCATCACTTGCGGCAATCTTTAATTCCAATGCGCCCATGTCCCCGAGAAGGCGCAGATTACGGCGGACATTTTTGGGTCTGCTAAGCCCCAGATCAATAACAGACATATCCGCAGTCAGATCGGTGGCATGGCTGTCAGCAAGGTTGCTATGTCTGGCCAGCAGAAACAGCGGATTGACGAGGGAGCCGACAGTCTCCGGCATATTCTCAAAATCAGCATAGTCAAAGGCAGGCAGAACAGCCGTGATCTGCCGCCACAGATTATCTGCAGAAGCTTTTGTCCATTGAATGCCGCATGCAAAAAGCACCGGTGCATTATAATCCGCCACGCCCTGATCAGTGAAGCTGAGCAACCGGATACCGTGATGAGGCAGCAGTGCCAGCGGCAGAAACAGTACCGGCAGGCCGCTCTGGGTGCGTACTTCCACAAGACATAATTCTGCTTTTAGTGCCGGTGCGTAAGTTTCAGCCCATGTTTTCAGAAAGGTTGTGGTCTGAAAAATATGGTAATTCGGGCTTGCCTGACTGTTCAGTTTTCCTGGTGCAGCAGGGGAGGCTGCAGGCCAGTCAGCGGAAAGCGCATCGACAGAATGCACGCAGCGTACCGCATAAATATAGCTCTCCGGATTGTTGATTTCCGGAACAATCATGTCACGTTGTATATTGGTGAGCATATCCATATCAGTCATAAAACCTGTATATATGAAACATGGCAGAAGCAGAATATGTCATTCCGATACATGGTTGACGTTCCGTCTCTGCCGGATGGTGCAGTGCTCACCCCGTAAAGCGGTAAGGTTGATTGTTCTTGTCAGCTTTGGCAGGATTGAGTAAACAATCTCCTAGCAAACAGCGATTTTTATGCAGATTTTTAGTTGCTTAAGTGCTGTTAAAGTGAACAATGAATTATCTGAAACTCTGAAAATACAGCCGCTATTCACGGGCAGTTTGTGCTGAATTGTTTGTAAACAGCTCTTGTCAGGCCTATATGCTGTTGCTGTATTCCCTTGATGATTTCATAAGTGTGGTCGTCCAATGTCCGGCAGTGAAAAACCTATGACAGTTTCCGTTGTTATTAAGGCGCTGAATGAGGAGCGACGCATCGCTGCGGCGATTGAGAGCGCATTGGCCGCTTTGCCGGAAGGGCAGGGCGAGGTTATTCTGGCCGATAGCGGCTCGGTTGACCGCACTATTGAAATCGCAAGTACCTATCCGGTGAAAATCGTGCAGATCACTGCGCCTGCCAAGCCAAGCTGTGGTCTGGGGCCGCAACTGGGTTATCAATATAGCAAGGCTCCATTTGTCTGCCTGATGGATGGTGATACGGAGCTGGCGCCGGATTTCATTATTGAAGCGCTGAAATATCTGCAAGCCAATCCGCGTGTTGCCGGTGTCACCGGTCATGTGATGGAGCGCAATCACGAAAATCTGGAATATGTACGTCGCGGCTTGCGCAAAACGCCTTATAAAGCTGTCGGTGTGATCGACCGTATCAATTGCGGTGGTCTCTACCGGCGCGAGGCCATTGAGGATATCGGCTATTTGTCAGACCGTAATCTGCATAGCTATGAGGAATATGATCTCGGTGTGCGGCTGCGCAGCAAAGGCTGGATATTGTTCCGTCTTGACCGGCGCTTTGTTTATCACACCGGACATAGTGTGAATGCCTACAAGCTTCTGACGCGGCGCTGGAAAACAAAATATATTCGCGGGATCGGTGAATTGCTGCGCTCAGCCACCGGCAAGCCGCATTTGAAAATGCTGTTCGCTGAATTGCCGGAGCTGCGGCTGTGGATGGCCGTTTATGGCTGGATTATCCTGATGCTGTTGGTTCTGGCCATTGTGCCGCATACAGGTTTAGCGCTTCTGATTGATCTGGCTATGATTGCTGCGGCTGTCGGTCTGATGAGTGTCAAACATCGCAGCCTGTCGGTCGGGCTTTATTCTGTGACTGCATGGTTTTTCCATGCGGCAGCGCTGCCGCTTGGCTTTTTCGCACCGCGCAAAAACCCTGAAGCCCCGATTGAGAGCCGGATCATTCAGGGTGAATAAAACCTGATCAGGCCGCTACATGCGCGGCCTTGCGTACGAGTTTTGACAAGACCAGCCATGTACACAGGGCGATGGAAAACTCAATCAGATAGATCGAGATAAAGGTGCCGGTCGGCGGCATCAGCCATGTGGCAAGAGCCAGCACCGGCGCACCGAGAATATTGCCGGTATTGAGAATGGCAGCACGATAGCCGTGTTCACCGGCCGCGCCCATCACTTCCACACCTACTGACCACAGTGCATAGAAGATGATGACCCAGCACAGCACTTGCGTGAAATAGACCATGGACTGGTATTCTTCACCGAAAATCAGCGGCAGATAAGGCGCAAGGAAATAGATGAAGGCCGCAGTAAAGACCGCAATACCAAGCGCCATCAGCGCTGCTTTCTGCGCCAGCGGCCATGCTTTATCAATGCCGTTTGCACTCATTTTGGCAAAGCGCGGATAGAGCAGGCGGCTCATGGCATCAATATTCAGATAGCTGCTATCGACGATGCGGCGTGCCACACCATAGCTGCCAATGACCGCCGGTGACAGCAGAAGTCCGAGCAGCAGTAAGTCGATATTCTGACGGATCGCGCGGAAAATAAACGGCGTAGCGAAGAAAATACCGAGTTTCAGTTCTTCGCGCACAATACGGAATTTTGGCTTGCCAAGACGAGCCAGCCAGAGCCAATAGGCACCGGCCACCAGCAAATGACAGAGAAACTGCCACCATGCCCAGCCGTTAATCGTATCCACGCTGAAAACCATACAGGCCAGTACGGCGGCAAGCGTACGCGCAAAGGCAAAGCCGACCACGGAAAGATTGGCCGCTTTGAAATCACTGTGGCCGATATAGACGGCTTCAACCAGCAGGATCAGGCGTAGCAGAAGGATATTGGTGACGAGAAAGAGCAGCAGGCTGATACGGTTCGTTGCCGGATCTGTTGAAAAACTGATCCAGTATGGCAGAATAATCATACCAAGCGCCACGAGAATACTGCCGCTGATGCCGACAAGGATCAGGTTATGGCCAAGCATCACCGGATAAATCTTGTTATCCTGTGCAACACGGCGCAGCAGGCATTCCGCGCCGCCCATGCCGCAAACATGCACAACAATGCTGGTGATAGCCATGATCGTGATGAACATACCGAATTCGGCAGCACCAAGAAAACGCGCGAGAATAGCAAAGGTCACAAGCTGAGCGGCGCTCGCCATGATGAGGCTGCCGCTGGAGGCCATATAGGAGAGGAGCGACGGTATATACCGTTTGATACGCGCAGACAGAATATTGTCCGGTAACTCCGGTTCACTCATATTTTTTACTTCCCGTGACGCTGCTTCTGTAAAGCATTTTCCCGATAAAGGGAACTATTTTAGGGCGGCTACCACAGGAAAGCACTTGAGGTAAATTTAATTATTATTACTAAATTTGAATATAGGTTTTTAATTCATTCCAAGACTTAAGCTCCGTTACGCAGGCTTTGTTAACCTTTTTTTTTAATGTCTCTGTTAATGCATAAATGAGCTTCAGCATATGAACCCGTGTGTGAGTTGTGACTCAAAATAGTAGAGACCTCTGATGTATACTCTGCAGGAACTAGCCCAAAAAGCCAAAACTGTGCCGGTCTCCGGTCACAGTGATGATGCTGTCTTGCAGGCTGGTGTGCAGATGCAGCCTGAGGCAACTCCTGCCGTGGTAAGATATTATGATCAGGATCAGCAGCGCTGGGCAATGCCGTCTGTTAGTCTTTCCGATGTGATCAACTGGTTACTGCGCTATTGGTGGCTGATCATATTACTGACCGTTTTGGGTGCTGCAGGTGGTATCGGTTTTGGAAAAACGGCAAAACCACGTTTCACTGCGGGTACTGATATTCTGGTTGCACTGTCTAATCTGCAACTGGTGCCGAATGATGTTTATGCGTCCAGCCAGCAGGCTGAAAGCCAGCTGATGGATATTGAGAGCAAGCTGCGTTTGCTGACTTCAGGGAATGTTCTGCAGCGTGTTGTTGATGAGCTGAAGCTGCAGGATGATCCGGAGTTTAACGGAACAGAGGGCGGTTTGCTCACTGACTTGCTCGGCAGCAGCAATAAAAGCGGTTCTGCAGCAGATGTTCAGCAGGCAAAGAATATTGCGGCTTTACGCGAATTGTCTTCGCGCATTGAAGCGCGCCGTCCTGAACGGTCTTATCTGATTAACCTGATGGTCTGGGCACGGGAACCGGAGAAGGCCGTTTTGCTAGCCAATACAACGGCAAAAGCGTTTCAGGAAGAGGTTGCACAGAATGAGCAGGATGGTGCTGCCCGTGCAACCCGCGCGCTGAGCGAGCCGTTGAACGAGCTGAAAAAAGCAGCGACTGAAGCGGAAATGAAAGTTGCGCAATTCCGTAATGCACAAGGCTTGCAGACCGGTAACAGCGGCGGGCTGGTCAATGCGCAGTCTCTGACCGAAACCAATACGCAGCTGGTTGCGGCGCTGAGCCGTCAGGCCGAGGCAAAATCCCGCTATGATGAGCTGA
This sequence comes from Brucellaceae bacterium, assembly GCA_031253705.1. GTDB lineage: Bacteria > Pseudomonadota > Alphaproteobacteria > Rhizobiales > Rhizobiaceae > Pseudochrobactrum. The sequence goes on along the minus strand of JAIRVW010000368.1, from coordinate 2,629 downwards.
CCAGTGCCAAAAATCAGGCCTTTGATCCGTCCGGCACATTGCAGTCGCCGACATTGACGGCGCTGCGTTCACAATATGCAACGGCAAAACAACGTGTTGATGCCATGGCCATGACCTATGGTCCGCGCTATCCGGAGCTGGTCAGCGCACAATCGCAGCTGGCCGGATTGCAGGCGCAGATCACGCAGGAAACATCCCGTATTCTGCGGGCTGCAAAGCTCGATCTTGAACAGGCCAATTCGGTGGTGGACAGTTTGCGCCGGCAGACGGAGACAGCGCGTTCGGCCGTTTCTCTGGATACGGATGCGCAGGTCACTCTGAATGATCTTGAACGTGAACGCCTTGCGAAAACCACGCTTTATCAGACCTATCTGACCCGTGCGCAGGAAATTGCCCAGCGCCAGCAGATTGATGCAACTAATATCCGTATCGTCTCAACCGCTTTGCCGCCAAAGAGCCGCTCATGGCCTCCGGGTACTGCGGTACTGGCCGTTGCCGGTGCTGTCGTCGGTGGGGGCCTGGGTTCAGCTCTGGCATTGTTCTTCGGTTTTATAGGACTTGTACGCGTACAGCGCCGCACTGTTTAGACCTCGTCTGCGAGGCCGGTAAATCTGGAAAGAAATCTGGAATATGCGTGGAAACAGTGTCACCACACAGTCAAACGGCAGCAATATACTGGCTGCTGCGCTTTTCATGGGGCAGTTTTTTTACCTGTGGGTGACGCTGGATCCTTATGTTCCGGAAGAGAGTGTCTCAGTTGATCCTGGCTCAAATCTGCTGAATCAGCTTGTGGCTATCACTCTTTTTGGCGGGATGATCTTCTATGTGATTATCAGTCCGTTGCGAAAGCTGGTGTTGCAGCCAAGACCGCTGATTATGCTGCTGCTGACATGTTTGCTGCTAACAGGGCTTTTTTCGCCTCAGCCTGTCGTGTCGCTCAAGCAGTTTGTGCTTTCCGGCATATTGCTGTTCAACGCATCCGTGTTTCTGCTGCTGCCACGGTCGGAAGAGCAATTTTGCAAGTTGATGATTGCCGGCTTGTTTATCATGCTGGGCTTTGCATATTTCGGCGTGCTGTTTAAGCCGCTGCAAGCTATCCACCAATATAGTGTGGCTTTAGGGAATGAGCTGGTAGGAAACTGGCGCGGTCATTTTACCCATAAAAATGTGGCATCCGCCGCCATGATGATGTGCAGCTGTTTTGCGCTTTATGTGAAAGATAAGGGGTTTTATCTTTCCGGCTGGTTACTGTTGTTGCTGGCTCTGTTCTTTCTTGTTCATACCGGCGGTAAAACTTCGACGGCTATGTTCCCGTTGATTTTGCTGATTGCTTTCATTTTTGAGAAAATTGCACTGTCACGCTGGCCGATTGTTTTAGGCGGTGTGCTGGCTATCAATTTTTTGACCGTTGGTGCGGCTCTGATACCGGCGGTTTATGAATTTATTGAATCACTGGGGATTGATCCGACTTTTACGAACCGTTCCGATATCTGGCGGTTTGCGGTGCGGGCAATCGCAGACAGGCCGTTTTTAGGGCATGGCCTGCATGGTTTCTGGTTGTCGGAGACCCTGCTCAACAATGATACGGTTGAGAACTGGTCGCCAAGAGCATTCAATGGTCACAATGCATGGGTTGATACGCTGATCAATCTTGGCGTGATCGGTTTCATCCTGATATTCATTTGGGTTATAATTCTGCCCCTTTGGTATATACGCCGCATATCCCAAAATAATTCATATTCACCGCTTGTCAGGCTTTATGTCCGCATCTGGCTATATGGCTTGTTTTCGAGTGCACTCGAAAGTGTATTTTTTGAAACGGGAAGTTTATTATGGTTTAGTATAATGATGGCTATATTTGGATTGCGCTTGCAAACAGTAGCAATTCCCGTATCAGAAAATACGGATGTGACCATGCATAATAGTATTCATGAAGTGAGTAATTTAAAATATTCTAATAATACATTGGAGCGCGGCAGTGAAGTGTAAGATAAAATACTGGGTTGCCCGTCTTCAGGCGCATCTGATGCGCCGTCTTGCTCCGAAGACATTACATGTGACCGGCGAGCGGCCGGTGATTTCTTTCACCTTTGATGATGTTCCGGACAGTACACTGCATTATGGGGCAACGATCCTCGAGAAATATGGTCTGCATGGCACTTTCTATATTGCCGGTAATCTGGCGGGGACATCGGAAACCAGCCGCCAACTGATTAATGAAAATGGTATTCAGGAATTGGCAGATCGCGGACATGAAATTGGGTGCCACACATATACACATCCCAATATTGCGGCTTTGAGTGGTACAAGGTTACAGGATGATATTGACCGTAACCGTTCTTTTCTGAAGCGTATTCTGGGTTCGCGCAGTGCCGGTCGTACTGAGAAATTTAATTTTGCCTATCCTTATAATGCAGTCTCTTATTTCGCTTACCGGCGGCTTGCGAAAAACTACCGTACCTGCCGCGCCGGAGAGAACCTGATCAACAGGGGCGCCACATGCCCGCAAATGTTGTTTGGTATGGAGATCGGTCAGCCGGAACAACGCTCCGCAGAACTGACCCGCGAGATCGACGCAGTGAAGCAACAGCCGGGCTGGCTGATTTTCTTCACGCATGACATCTCGGAC
>JAIRVW010000022.1 GCA_031253705.1 Brucellaceae bacterium | reverse complement strand
GATCTTTGCACTGCTTTATTTTGGCCTGATGCTGATTGTGCTGCTTCCTGCAATCTGGACAGGTATTGCTGTGGCGGATCGTCTGGTGCGCCCGATCCGCTCTCTGATCGGTGCTGCGGATGAGGTGGCAATCGGTAATCTGGATATTTCCGTGCCGGTTCGTTCCAGCGACGGTGACCTGGGCGCATTATCAGGCACTTTCAACAACATGGTTGCTGAGCTCAAAAGTCAGCGTACTGATCTGCTTGCCGCCAAAGACCAGATTGATGAGCGTCGCCGCTTCTCCGAGGCCGTCTTGTCCGGCGTAACAGCCGCGGTGATCGGTGTGGATGCGCTCGGCCTGATCAATATTGTCAACCGCTCGGCTGAGCAGATGTTCAGCCTTGAGCCGGATGAGGTGATCGGCACCACGTTGAGTACGCATATTCCGGAAATCGGACAGGTGTTTGAAGTTGCCCATGATTCCGGCCGTGCGGTTTACCGCGAGCAGGTCTCGATGATGCGCGGCGGTCTGACCCGTACCTTTAATGTGCAGATCACGATTGAAGACGGCACCGGTGACGAGCGTTCCTATGTCGTGACGATTGATGATATTACTGATCTGGTACAGGCACAGCGTTCAACCGCATGGGCGGATGTGGCGCGTCGTATCGCCCATGAAATCAAGAACCCGCTGACACCGATCCAGCTCTCTGCCGAGCGTATCCGCCGCCGTTACGGCAAGGTGATTACCGAAGACAGAGAAGTCTTTGACCAATGTGTTGAAACCATTGTGCGTCAGGTCGGTGATATTGGTCGTATGGTGGATGAATTCTCGTCTTTTGCACGGATGCCGAAGCCGAAAATGGAAACCATTGATCTGCGGGATTCTCTGCGGGAAGCAGCGTTTCTGGTGGAAGTCAGCCGCAGTGAAATCAGCTTTGAGCAACGCCTGAGCGAAACTCCGCTTTACGGTCATTTCGACAGCCGTCTGCTTGGTCAGGCTTTTGGTAATATTATCAAGAATGCCAGTGAGGCGATTGAAGCGGTAACCGGTGAAGAAAACTATCACGGGCATATCCTGCTGAAGGCCTATCAGGACAACGACCTGTTGATCGTTGACGTGATTGATAATGGTAAAGGTCTGCCTGGTGATAACCGGCAGCGTTTGCTGGAACCCTATATGACGACGCGCGAAAAAGGCACCGGCCTTGGCCTCGCAATCGTCCGGAAAATCGTTGAAGATCATGGCGGGCATATGGAACTGCATGACGCACCGGCTGATTTCTATCAGGGCAGAGGGGCGATGATCCGTATGGTTTTCCCTGCAACGCCGCCGGAGACGGCAGGGACGAAGACAAATGAGGAGCTGCAGGCATGACAGATAAATGCAGGCAGTTGAAGTGTGAGACTCTGTTGGCTTACCGTAAACGGGAAGTCCTGCAGAATAATGGGAACAAGGCAGGTGGATTAAATGGCTTCTGATATTCTCGTCGTTGATGATGAAACGGACATCCGTGATCTGGTTGCTGGTATTTTAAGCGACGAAGGTCATGAAACCCGTACCGCTTTTGATGCAGACAGCGCTCTGGCCGCGATTAATGATCGTGTGCCGCGACTGATCTTTCTGGATATCTGGTTGCAGGGCAGCCGTCTGGACGGGCTGGCTCTGCTGGATGAAATCAAGAAACTGCATCCGGATTTGCCGGTGGTGATGATTTCCGGTCACGGTAATATTGAAACCGCCGTATCGGCTATCCGCCGCGGTGCCTATGATTTTATCGAAAAGCCGTTCAAGGCAGATCGTCTGATCCTCGTGGCCGAACGCGCACTGGAAACATCGAACCTCAAGCGCGAGGTGTCTAACCTGCGCAAGCGTTCCGGTGAGACCTTTGAGCTGCTCGGCAACTCGCTGGCAATGAACCAGCTGCGTCAGACGATTGAACGCGTGGCGCCGACCAACAGCCGTATCATGATCACAGGGCCTTCCGGCTCGGGTAAGGAAATGGCAGCGCGTGCAATCCACGCATTGTCGAGCCGTGCCAATGGTCCGTTTGTCACCCTGAATGCGGCGACAATCACACCTGAGCGCATGGAGATCGAGCTCTTCGGCACCGAAATGGATGGCGGTGAGCGCAAGGTCGGTGCGCTGGAAGAAGCCCATGGCGGCATTCTCTACCTCGATGAAATTGCGGATATGCCGCGCGAAACGCAGAATAAGATTTTGCGCGTGCTGGTTGATCAGCAGTTTGAGCGTGTCGGTGGTACCAAACGCGTGAAAGTGGATGTGCGTATCATTTCCTCCACGGCACAAAATCTTGAAGGCATGATTGCCGAAGGTCTGTTCCGCGAGGATCTGTTCCATCGTCTGTCTGTGGTGCCGGTACAGGTGCCGCCGCTGGCGCAGCGCCGCGATGATATTCCGTCGCTGGTTGCATTCTTCATCAATCAGGTGGCTGAGCAGGCCGGTATTAAGCCGCGCCGTATCAGTGATGATGCGATGGCGGTTCTGCAGTCCCATAGCTGGCCGGGCAATGTGCGCCAATTGCGCAACAATGTGGAACGCCTGATGATTCTGGCGCGTGGTGAGGATGCGGATGCACCGGTCACGGCTGATCTGCTGCCTGCGGAAATCGGTGATACGCTGCCGCGCACACCGACAGATTCCGACCAGCATATTATGGCGCTGCCGCTGCGCGAAGCGCGTGAAATGTTTGAAAAGGAATATCTGGTCGCCCAGATCAACCGTTTCAGCGGTAATATTTCCCGTACGGCAGAGTTTGTCGGCATGGAGCGTTCTGCGCTGCACCGCAAACTCAAGTCGCTCGGAGTATAATTATGCGCATCATCATCTGCGGTGCCGGTCAGGTCGGCTTTGGTATTGCTGAGCGTTTAGCTGCCGAGCAGAATGATGTGTCAGTGATTGATACGTCGGAAAAACTGATCCATGCCGTGCGCGATCTGCTTGATGTGCGCGGCTTTGTCGGTCACGGCTCGCATCCGGATGTTCTGGAAGCGGCCGGTGCCGAAGAAGCGGATATGATCATCGCCGTCACATTGTATGACGAGATCAATATGGTGGCCTGTCAGGTTGCCCATTCGCTGTTTAATGTGCCGACAAAAATCGCTCGTATCCGTGCGCAGACCTATCTGCAAAAGCAGTATCAGGAGATGTTCTCGCGCGATAATATGCCGATTGATGTGGTGATTTCGCCGGAGCTTGAGGTTGGCGATATGGTGCTGCGCCGTATTGCTTTGCCCGGTGCATCGGATGTGCTGCGCTTTGCCGATGACAAGGTGGTGGCATTTGCCATCGAATGTCTGGAAGACTGCCCGATTATCAATACCCCATTGAAACAGCTCACTGATCTGTTTCCGGATTTACCGTCAACCGTGGTCGGTGTGGTGCGCAATGATAAGCTGTTTGTACCGCATTCCGAGGATCATCTGCTGGCGGGTGATCTGGCCTATGTGGTGACGACCGGCGAGCAGGTGCGCCGTACCCTCGGTCTGTTTGGTCATGATAAGCCGGAAGCGCGCCGTATCATCATTGCCGGCGGTGGTAATATCGGGCTCTATGTGGCGCAGAAGATGGAAGAGCGTCAGCCGCATACACGCCTGAAAATCATTGAGCATAATCGTGAACGCGCGGCCTTTGTTGCGGATGAGCTGAATAAGACCATTGTGCTGAACGGCAGTGCGCTGGATCAGGAATTGCTGCGCGAGGCAGAGGTACAGGACGCCGATCTGATGGTGGCGCTGACCAATCAGGATCAGGCGAATATCCTGTCCGGCATTATGGCTAAGCGTCTTGGCTGTAAGT
>JAIRVW010000209.1 GCA_031253705.1 Brucellaceae bacterium | reverse complement strand
AAAACGGCAAGAAAAAAGGCCCCCTGAACGTTACCGAACCGGAAGCCCTCTTTCGATGTAGCAATTAGAGAGAATCACTTTCGCGATCAAAAGTCAAGAGTCGGCAATGTTCCGGCAGTGTTTTTGCTTGCCTCAAATGAGGTAACAAATGACTGAGCATTTTGCGACGTCCCCCTTTGGCGGACGAATGATGAATGCTGCGCATTTTCTGAGTTACGAAAAACTTCGTCAACAACAGAGAGAATTGCGTCAGACACCGCGTGATACAGAACAGGATAATACATCCGTTGACCGCTGGAAGCTGTTGCGTGCTTTAACCGAAGCCCGTGAAGCCTATCAGCTGTCTTCGCGGACTATCGCTGTCCTTGAAGCCTTACTGAGCTTTTATCCGGATAAAATGCTCGACGGCCGTACACCGCTGATCGTCTTTCCGTCCAATCATGAACTTTCCATGCGTCTGCGCGGAATGTCAACACCGACAATCCGCCGGCATATTGCTATTCTGGTTGAGCTTGGCTTTATTCTGCGCCGTGACAGCCCGAACGGTAAGCGTTTTGTACGTCGTGACAGCAATGGTGAAATTGCCATGGCCTTTGGTTTTGACCTGTCACCGCTGACCTTTAAAGCCGCAGAAATTGAAACCCATGCAAATGAGTTACGTGAACATGCCCGTCTCCGGCAGCAAATGCGTTTCAATATCACCATTCATCTCAGAGATATTTCCAAAACTATTCTCGCTGCTTTAAGTGAAAACAGGGCAGGGGACTGGAACACGCTTTATGATCAGTTACAGGCACTTTCCGGCCGCGTTGAGCGCAACGGAACCCTCGAAAATCTGAGCAAACGCGAACAGGCTCTGAGCATTTTGCGACATCAGGTGGAAAATCTTTATCTTTCAAAGGTTTCTGATCAAAAAATGAGCGGCAATGTATGCGAAAATGAGCACCACATTCAGAATCCAAATATAGAATCTTTAGATAAGAAACAGGATCAAAAACACGAAAATCAGACAACTAAACCTGTTTCAAAAAATCTTCAGCCAAAGCGTCAAACTGAAACAACACCACATTCACCGTCAGCTGCCCCTGATCTTCAGGAAATTTTACTTCAATGTCCGCAAATCAGTCATTACGCCCAACATGGCATTCATCAATGGCGCGATTTAATCGTCACCGCAGGGCATATTCGTCCGATGCTCGGGATTACCGCTTCCGCATGGCAAAAGGCTTGTGAAATTATGGGAGAGATTAATGCAGCCGTTACGCTTGCAGCTATGCTTGAACGATCAGACAAAATTCACTCAGCAGGCGGATATTTGCGAAAATTGACCCAGCAGGCAGAACGCGGCCAATATTGCGTAAAACCGGCATTGCGCGCACTCTCAAATACCCGGCATTAAACGCTGTGATCATCATTCGTTTTATAACCACCGGATGTTCAAACTCTTGTGTGCAATCAAAATTGTTATTTTCCTGAGAAGGAATAGGGCATAGAGACCCTGTACAAATGGCAAAGGCATAGATGAGGTTAAAATGGCAGAAAATCAGAACTTAACAGTGAAGTCAGTGCGCACGAAAATTGTGCTGATTACTCTGATTGCCGGCCTGTTAATCACCGGTCTGAGCGCCCTGGGTATCTGGCAGGTCAAACGACTGAGCTGGAAACATGACCTGATTGCCCGTGTCGAGCAGAACATCAATGCAAGCCCTGTTTCCGCACCTGATATGAATGTCTGGCAAAATGCTGACAAGAAAGCTTTTGAATATCGTGCTGTGACGCTTTCAGGCCATTATCTTAATGATAAAGAGATCGCAGTCGGTGCACTGACCGAGCGGGGTTCAGGCTATTGGATTGTTACGCCTTTTCAGCGTGATAATGGTGAAATTGTCTTCATCAACCGTGGTTATGTTGCAAATGCCAAACGTGATCCTCTCAACCGCACAAGCGGCCAGATTGATGGTGAAACGACTGTAACCGGACTGCTTCGCCTGACAGAGCCTAAGGGCTTCTTCCTGCGCCAGAATGAGCCGGAAAAGAACATCTGGTATGCCCGTGATATTGAGGCTTTTGCCAAACATGTTGATGTGAAAAATGTGCCGGATTATTTCATTGATGCGAATGCTGAACAAAACCGTGCTGACCGGCCGGAAGGCGGACTGACAGTGATTAAATTCGCTGATAATCATCTGGTCTATGCGCTGACCTGGTTTTCTCTGGCCTTGATGGTGCTAGGTATGGCCGTGTTTCTGATCCGTTACGAAAATAAACGTATACCGGAAGACGATGAGTGAAATATATCAATAATATCAATCACTTAAATTATAAAATAACTCCCCCGCCGGTCAGACAGGCAGGGGAGCAAAGTATTGATATCAGACTTACTTGATCAGACGGGCTTCACCGACATCAGCAGCGCTTTCTGACAGGCCGTATTCTTTGAGAATTTCGACCATGCGGCCGGATTTATGCAGCTCTTTGACCACATCATCGGCGGCAACGAGCAGATCCGGATTGTTTTTGGAGAGCGGCAGACCGGCCTGTGCCGGATAGACTGAGCTTTGTACCCGCTCGTCTTTTTCTGCAACTTTAATCTGGATGCCTTTCAGAGCGCCGCCCTGTTGCGCTGCAGTACCGACAGCAACGCCGTCAATGGCGATCTCGATACGGCCGGCTTCCAGATCCTGATACAGCGCAACATAATTGTTATAGAGGCTCAGTTTATCGCCGAGAATGGCTTTCAGCTCATTGACCCAGAGATAGCCTTGTACGGTGCCGACATTGCGGCCTTCAAGCTGGGCAACCGTGGTTACGCCTTCTTTGGAATAAAGGCCCATCTGATCGAGATAAAGCGGCGCAGACAGATTGACCACTTTCTGACGTTCATCGGTGCGGTAATAGTTGCCGATGGCAATATCCGCACGGCCGGACACTACAAACGGAATGGCTGTAGCATATTCAACCGGCGCGACTTTGATCTTCAGGCATTCTTTAGCGGCGATTTCCTTGACGATATCGCCGTCCACGCCGCTGAGATCGCTTTCGCCTTTAGGAATGGAAAAAGGCGGGAAAGTCGGTGCTGCAATGGTCAGATAACCGGCTTCAACAGTGGTGATTTTATGCTGCGGAGTGCAATCCTGTGCAAAAGCCGCGCCTGCCAGAAAAGTGCTGCTAAGACCGGCAGCCAGTGTGAGTGCAAAAAACTTATTCATGATTTCCCCTTTTTGTTTCTGATTAATGCTGCGCACGGGCTTCGATGACGCCGACAATCAGCGTCGCCGGAATGCAAATGAGCAGGTAGAGAAGACCAGCCATTATAAGGGCTGGCAGATATTGGAATGTATTGGTTCCAATTTCATAGGCGCGGGCGGTCAGTTCCGGCAACGCAATGGCAAAACACAGTGATGTGGTCTGAAAGATCAGGATGGCAAAGCCAAGCAGAGCCGGAATAGCGATGCGCAGGCCTTGCGGTACAACGATAAAGCGCATCATATCCAGCCGTGTCAGGCCGATCGCCTGTGCTGCCTCACGCTGCCCTGCAGGGACAGATTGCAGACCGGCACGAATGATCTCGCTGGTATAGGCGCCCGTTGTCCAGCTCAGCGCCACAATACTGGCTGACCAGGAAGTCAGTGTCAGACCGGCAGAAGGCAGACCGAAATAGGCAAATTGCAGCAGAACCAGGGATGGTGCACCACGCCCCACTTCAACCAGTGTCAGGGCTGCCCAGCGTGTCGGTTTTGCATTTGACATCACCCCGAGCGAGAGAAAAAAGCCCAGCGGAATACCGATCAAAAGGCTCATTCCGGTGACAATCAGGCTGATACGCAGGCCGCTGAGCATTTGCGGCAGCCAATTATGAAATTGTTCGGCTAAAATCGCGATCATCGGGACACCTTCTTTCGCATACGGGCATCAATGCCGCGCGACATCCACGCAACCGGCAGGCTGAGCGCGATATAGAGCAGGGCGACAAAGCTGAAGACCTCAAGGCCGCGATAAGTCGCCATAGAGGATTGGTTGGCATAGAAGGTCATTTCGGAAACGCCGATTGTCGAGGCAATCGCGGAATCTTTTAAAAGACCAATGGCATAGGTTGCCATTGCCGGCAGTGCCACGCGGATGAGCTGCGGCATGATCACATCAATCCACATCCGCAGCGGATGCATGCCGAGGGCTGCCGCACCCTCCCACTGACCGCGATGAATGGAAAGCAGTGCACCGCGATAAATCTCGGCCATATAGGCCGAAGCAATCAGCCCGAGACCGGCTGCGGCCGCAGGGAAGGGGGCAACACGGAAATAGCCGCTGCCAAGGCCGAAAAAGATCACAAACAGCCAGACAATCGGCGGAATGCTGCGCACAAAGGTAATCAGTGCCATTGCAGCATAGCGAAGCCAGCTGTTGCGCGAAATGCGTGCCAGCATCAGCGGTACGCCGAGAATAAGCCCGATCATCAGTGCTGCGGCCGTTAAAGCGATTGTCGCAGGCAAGCCTCTGATAATATTAAAGATAATGTCCTGCATCAGCGATCTCTCACAGCATGCAGAAACCGGCGTGCGCGTTCTGTTTGCGGATCGCGCATCACATCTTTACTGATACCGGATTCAATAATATTGCCGTCGGCCATGATCATCACATGGTCGGAGACGCTCTCGGCAAAATGCATTTCATGGGTGACGACAATCATTGTCATGCCGTCTTGCGCCAGCTCACGCATCACCGCGAGAACCTCTAATCCGAGTTCCGGATCAAGCGCGGAGGTCGGCTCATCGAACAACATGATTTTCGGGTTCAGTGCCAGCGCGCGGGCAATCGCGATACGCTGCTGCTGACCACCGGAACAGCGATGCGGATATTCTGCGGCTTTGGAGTCCAGCCCTACACGTTTGAGCAGCTCAATGGAGCGCTCATCGGCTTCCTGCTGTGAGCGGCCAAGCACGCGTTTTTGCGCGAGCGACACATTTTCCAACACGCTCATATGCGGAAACAGGTTGAAAGACTGAAACACCATGCCAGCCGAACGGCGCAGATCGAGAATTTGTTTTTGGGACGGATGTTTCTCGGCAACAAGCTCCATATCACCCAGCGTGATGCGGCCTTTATCCGGCACTTCCAGATAATTCAGACAGCGCAGCAATGTGCTTTTGCCGGAGCCGCTCGGCCCGATAATGGCCAGAACGCCGCCCGGATTGACGCTTAAACTCACACCATTGAGAACGGTGAGTGATCCGAAGCTCTTTTCAAGCGCTTCTACGCGCACCAGTGGCTTGATGTTATTTTGTGTCTGCTGCATTGCCTTTTCCGTCACCGCCGCCGGACAAAATCTGAGCGGCACTGAAATATGTTTCCCCGCAGGACGGCGGCGTGCTGGCAAAGCCTTTTTATTTTTGCATTTGTTTACACCGTCCCGTGCTGAGGGCAGTGTGCCGTGTCGGACGCGCGTACCAAATCAAGAAAAGTGGCTAAACGACAAGATTTTCTTGATGATAAAAACAAGCAGACCTTGTGCTAAAAACAGACGTGTTTCAACACGCAACCGCTCGCAAAAAAGAGCAGGTTGGCGGGGACAGACGTAAGATAATCTGAGGTTTTACTTAAATGTCGTAAGGCATGTCGCCGATGGTCATTTCACGGCGCAGCATGGCAGACCAGTCTTCTGCTCTGATCCAGTCACAAAAAGCGGCAATGGGCTTCACCCGCCGGTAACCGCGCGGGACAACCAGATAGAAACCCGGAATTTCTTCCTCTTTCATAGTGCTCAGGGCATCTATGCCGAGCGGTGCGATCAGCCGCCCCTGACGCAGATCGTCCATCGCATCTATGGCTGAGACCAGCCCCATGCCCATACCAGCCAATGTGGCGCGGCGCATGGTGGCGGCATCCTGAAACTGCACATCGCCTTTGGCTTCAATATCCTGCAAATCCAGATGGCGCAGCACTTTCTGCCACAAAGTCGTGGCGAGAACCGGATGCAGCAGGGTCATACTCAGCAGATCTTCCGGTTTGCGTACCCGATGTGCCAGTGCCGGAGCACAGCAGATAATTTTCGGATCCCGCACCAGCAATGTCTGGTCGAATTCTGTCCATTCGCCGAAGCCCCATTGCACAGAAACGTCGATATCATCGCGGGAGAAATCAGGGATTTCCACCATGGTTGTGAGCTGCAAAACCACACCGGGCATGGTGGTGCGGAATTGCTCCAGACGATCCATCAGATAGCGGGTGGCGAAATAGGGACTGGCATTGACATTGATGCGGTTGCGGTGGCCGGTTTTGGTAACGCGGCGCACGCCTTCGGCAAATTCATCAAAACCGGCCTGCACAAAATGCGCGAGCAAAATGGCTTGTTCCGTCGGATCAACCATGCGGCCTTTACGGTCAAACAGCATGATCCCTAATGTGTCTTCCAGCAGTTTAATCTGCTGGCTGACCGCCTGCGGGCTGACAAATAATTCGTCTGCCGCTTTGCGGAAACTGCGATAGCGCATCACGGCATGAAAGACGCGCAAGGCATTGAGCGGGGGAAGGCGTGGTACCCTGTCATTCATGATCTGTGACCATGATTAAAGCGCACTGATTGATATACATTGCCTGCCTCCGCTCTCCCTGCTGATCCGACAGGATTTACATCATATCACAGCCTTTTCAAGGAAAGGCTTATTGGCAATCACGCGCTCATAACCGACCTCTGAGAGATCAAGCGTGCGGAACGCATTATAGGTGATCAGCTCGGATACAGCGCGCCCTGTTGCAGGGCCTTGCTGCAGGCCGTGACCGGAGAAACCATTGGCGTAAATGAAGTTTTCCACTTCAGGATGACGACCGACAATCAGGTTATGATCCAATACGTTGAAATCATAATGACCTGCCCATTGGTTGACGACTTTGATTGCTTCAAAGGCCGGTGAGCGTTCTGCCAGAGCCGGCCAGATGATCTCTTCAAACTCTTCATAGCGCGGCGTGAAATCATCCCAGTCGACTGCTGGGTCTTCTACCGGCGGACAACCGGTCAGGAAGAAACGGCCTTCAGGGCGGCAGAAAACACCGCTCGGATCAATCATCAGCGGCAGACGACCGCCATTGACCGTAGCGCTGCCTTCCGGTGTTTGCGCACAGTCATAGACAAATAATGTGCGTTTGCGCGGCTCAATCGGCACATCCAGCCCTGCCATACGGGCGGTAAGAGCTGCACTGACACCGGACGCATTAACGATGGTGCCCGCCGAGATGCTCTGACCGGATTTCAGCTCCACACCGGTGATGCGATTGCCATCACGCTGAATAGCCACCACCTCATCGGTGATATAATCAGCACCGAGCTCACGGGCTTTGTTTTTGAATCCATACATCAGGCCGGTATTGTTGAACCAACCTTCACCCGAACGGCCATAGGAGGCCAGCAAAATATCGTCCGTATTGAGGTGCGGGAAGGCACGGCTCAGTTCTTCACGATCCCACAGCACCACATCGGCACCGCAGGCGATCTGCACTTCGTGATTTTCGCGCAAAGTCTGCACCTGATCCGGCGTATTGGCGAGGAACAGATAGCCGCCTTCATGGAACTGCAGATCGGGTTTGTCTCCGGCAATCTGCATCACCTCCGCAAAATTGCGGATAAATTCCGTGCCGAAACGGCTGATTTCCACATTAATCGGATTGGAAAACTGGTTGCGGATCGAGGAGGAGGACAGCGAGGTGGCCGCGCGAACATAGGTCGGATCGCGTTCCACAACGAGGATTGAACCGTTAAAATCAGGGTTTTGCGACAGGAAATAGGCAACCGAAGAGCCGATGACCGCGCCGCCGATAATCACAACATCATAATGCTGTTTCATGATTTCACCTCATCATCAGGATGGCCGATATCGACGAACCAGCCACCAAGAAAACGGGTGGCAGGGGCATAAGGATCAGAGCGTTTGGTGCGGCTTTCGACAGCGGCGCGATAGCTTTCCGTATTGTCCTGCGGCTGGTAGCCGAGATGACCCGCCTTGCTGTTATCGACCGGCGAGACGCGATTATCCGACATGCCGAAACTGACGGTAAAGCCGACACGCGGTGAGGTGAGGGCGGCTGAAACGAGACGCACGCAATCGTCGAAAGACAGCCACGACCACAGCATACGGCGGTCTGCCGGTTCAGGGAACGACGAGAAAATGCGCAGAGCAACGGTCTCAATGCCGAATTTGTCCCAATAGAGCCGTCCGAGATCTTCGACGAAACATTTGGACAGACCATAGAAACTGTCAGGTCGGTGCGGTGCATCTGCATCAATATGGGTTTCCAGCTCATGATAGCCGATGGCATGGACGGAAGAGGCGTAGATCACACGCTTCACGCCGTTTTTGCGGGCGGCTTCATAAATATTATAGCTGCCCTGAATATTGGCGCGCAGAATACGTTCCCATGATACTTCCAGCGGTTCGCCGCCGAAATGCAGGATTGCATCCACGCCTTCTGCCAGTTTCATAATTGCGTCGGCATCATCAAGATCGCAGATCACGGCTTCTTCATTCGGCTGCAGATCATTGATCGCAACGCGGTCTGTGAGGCG
>JAIRVW010000207.1 GCA_031253705.1 Brucellaceae bacterium | reverse complement strand
GCCGGAACACCGGCAACAGTCACATTATCCGGAACAGCCTTCAGCACCACCGAACCGGCGGCAATTTTTGAGCATTCACCGACAGTGATATTACCGAGAATTTTTGCACCTGCACCGATAAGCACACCACGGCCGATTTTCGGATGGCGATCACCACCGGCTTTACCGGTTCCGCCCAGCGTCACTTCATGCAGGATCGACACGTCGTCACCGACTGACGCCGTTTCACCGACAACAAGCCCTGTTGCATGATCCAGAAAAATACCGCTGCCGAATTTTGCAGCCGGATGAATATCGGTCTGAAAAATCGAGGAAGAACGGCTTTGCAGATAATAAGCAAAATCCTTGCGTCCTTCTTTCCACAGCCAATGTGCCAGACGGTGGGTCTGGATTGCGTGAAAACCCTTCATATAGAGCAAGGGATCAAGAAAACGGTTCGCCGCCGGATCACGGTCATAGACCGCCTGCAAATCAATACGCAATGTCTGCGACCATTCCGGCGAGGCATTGCTCATTGTCACAAATGTCTGGCGCAGCAGATCAGCCGCCACATCGGCATGGCCGAGACGCTCGGAAATGCGGTGCATCACCACATCTTCCAGACTGCTCTGATTCAGCACTGTGGAATAGAGAAATGCAGCCAGCAACGGCTCTTTCACGGCTGCAGCTTCGGCTTCAGCGCGCACCGAATACCAGATCGGATCCATATGATCGACAACCTTGCTCACCGGTACAGAACTATGTGCGGCCATTATCGAACTCCTGCTTTGCATCTCTTTCCAACGCAGACACCTGCAAAAACAGTCAAGATCACTGCTCCTGCCTTTTATCTGGGAAGTTTACCCTTCATTGCAAGAGATGAAAATACCTTCAGAGCATTTCCGGCAAAAGTGCGAAGCGGTTTTGCATAGGATAATGCGTAAAACCAAACAGACAGAGCATTTCCAATAATTTAATTTAAACCGGAAATGCTCTGTCGCCTTTGTTTGAAACTTCCCTGCCGGAATGAATTCAGGCAATAGGATGTTGTTTCAGAAACTCCAGCACAGCCTGCTTGTAAACTTTATCGCCGACCGCCAGCATATGATCGCGATCCGGAATATCCACAGCCGTTGCATTCGGCATCAGATCGGCCAGATCCTGCGCATCACCGGCAATATCATCCTTGGTGCCGACGGCCACCAGTGCCGGCTGACTGATCATCCCCATCGCCTGCGCCGGAATGAGCTCTTTCGAGGTAATCACGCAGGCAGCCAGTGCAAAACGGTCGCTCTTGGTCTGATCGGCAAATTTACGGAACATCAGACCGCGCGGATGGGTAATACTGTCCACATCCTCCGCCAGCAGCGCTTCATAAATCGGATCCCAGTCACCGGCGCCGGTGACCATACCAATGCCTAAGCCCCCGAAGACCAGACTATGCACACGTGACGGGTGCTCCAGCGCCGCAAAAGCACTGATCCGCGCGCCCATAGAATAGCCCATAACATGGGCTTTCTCAATATTCAGATGATCGAGCAGCGCAATCGCATCCGCAGCCATTAATGACGGATAATAGAGTTCACGGTCATGCGGCTTGTCAGAACGGCCATGGCCACGATTATCAATCGCAATCGCGCGGTAACCTGCATCATTGAGCGTTTTGATCCAGCCCGGATTAAGCCAGTTGACCATGCCGGAAGAGGCAAAACCATGGATCAGCAAAACCGGCTCACCTGCCCCCTCATCACGATAGGCAAGCTTTAATCCGTCGTGTTCGAAATAACGGACTTCATCCACATTCACGACCATAGTTCACTTCCGGAATTTTATCTTCTGCCCTGAATAATCTGACAGGACTCATATTTACTTACATTGGCCGCATATTATCCGGTGCTGCACTTTATCACCAGCCTTGATACCGAGTTTAGCGGCAATGCCTGCATTCACTTCTATGACATAAGCCACCGGCGCTCCGGAAGAAATAATATCCTCCGAGAACGGCTTGGTATTTTCAGCGACACGGGCAATCGATCCGTCTTTACGGACAAACAGCATATCCAGCGGCAGCGGCGTATTCGCCATCCACATCATCACTGAACGCTCTTCTCCGAATACAAAGATCATGGCACGGTCTGCAGGAAAGTCTGTGCGATGCATCAGACCGGCGCTGCGCTTCTGATCTGTATCGGCAACTTCCAGCGCAAAGCTTTTCTCGCCGGATGCTGTCAGCACTTTCAAAGCCTGCGCATCGACCGGCACACGCATCGGCTCCGACTGCGCAGATGCAGCAAAACTGCCGCAAAAAAGAGTAACAACACATAGAAAACAAGCAAATAACTGTTTCATCAGATCATCCGTAATTCAAAACTGTTTCAGCATACAGCAAAGAACAGAGCAAAAGCAGATATTAAAAAACCGGTCAATGACCGGTCTTTTAATGAGGATTTGTGAAAGGCGAACCGATATCAGGATGGATTTCCGCAGCCATCAGGCCTTTATCACCATCACCGAAGCGCACCAGAACCACCTGCCCCGGACGCAGTTCCATCATGCCGAAACGGCGCAAGGTTTCCATATGCACGAAAATATCTTCCGTTCCC
>JAIRVW010000182.1 GCA_031253705.1 Brucellaceae bacterium | reverse complement strand
CTGAATCGTCGAGCCCATTTCATATGTACCGGCAGACATCCGGTTCAGGCGATCTTTTTCCAGCGCATTGAAAGGATTATTCGGATCAAAATCCGGCACCGATGCCATCGCAACCACTTCACCGGTCTTGGCATTCAGCACCACAGCACCGGCGGCAATCGCGCGGTATTTCGCAACGGCCTGCACCAGTTCATCTCGCATAATATGCTGGACGCGCAGAGCGATCGACAGGCGGAACGGTTCGAGATTGTCCGGCTGCGCCAGACCTGCCATACGCAAATCGCTCAAGCCCTGACTGTCGATATATTTCTCCATACCGGCAATGCCCTGATTGTCGATATTTACCAGACCGACAATATGGGAAGCCGTTGGCCCGCCCGGATAGAAACGCGATTTTTCTGTACGGAACCCGATACCCGGCACGCCCAGCGCCATAATCTGGCTCTGCTGGCGCGGGGTCAGACCGCGCTGAATCCACACGAAACCCGCCCCGCTTTTGAGGCGGCGATAGGTGCTTTCCCAGTCAAGATTTGGCAGAACAGTCGCCAGAAGTTCCAGAGTTTCGTCCGGATCGGCAATCTTTTTCGGCTCTGCATAGAGAGATGCGGTTTTAATATCCGTCGCCAGCACTTCGCCGTTGCGGTCAGTAATATCGGGACGCGAAGCCAGCGTGCTCGCCGCACCGGCACGATAGCCTTCATTATCACCGCCCTGCAGACCGTAATATACAAGACGGCCGCCGATCACCGCATAAATACTGACAAAACAGGTAATCGCCATAACCAGACGGTTACGCGCGCGATTGCCGTGCTTTTTGCGGTTACCGGCAAAAGCGACATTATTATTCAGCGGTGAAGTGGTAATGCCGCCCTCGCTATCAAGCGCGGCGGCGTCAAATTCAGGTGCCTGCCCCAGAACCGGAGCATCATCGGCAGCGGATTTTTTATTTTTACGCCGGAACCAGCCGTTTTTTCCGCTCATGGCCGCACTCCCGGAACAACAATACGCATCGGTGCCGCATTGTTCTGTGCAGTATGGCTGATGCTGCCTGTATTTAATGTATCAACCGATGCCACCAGATCCGCGCTGCCGCCGATCAGTTTCTCAATATCATCTGCCTGTTTCATCGGAATATCGTCAAACAGACCGATCTGCGTCACATCAACCAGCTGCAGCTTCAGCTGTCCCTGATAAATATCTGTCAGACGCTGCAGGCGGTTCGGCTGGGTCATCAGGCTCCAGTCGGCTTTCAGCAGATTGATCGTGTCTTTTTCAAAAGCGATCTGACGCTGAATCTTCTTGATCTCAACCACCTGCTTTTCAGCATCATGCTTGATCTTATAAGTCACCGTTGCTGCCACCAGCATAATTGCGATCAGGATAATATCTATGGTTCGCATCATGATGTTTTCCTCTTCGCAGTGTCAGTTTCAGGCAGGGCGGGCAATGCAGGCAGTCCGAAAATACTATAATCAGCTTTCAGCGGCGGATGTTCCGTACGGATACCGGCACGTAATTTTGCCGAACGGGCGCGCGGATTGCGCAAGGATTCTTCCTCGCTGGCGCTCACAGCTCCTTTAACCGCAGGCGCAAAGCTGCCGTGACGCATATGCGCTTCCGGCAAATGCCGCGAACCGCCGCCACCACCGGCACGATCCGCAAAAAAGCGTTTCACAATACGATCTTCCAGAGAATGGAAAGTCACCACCACAAGGCGGCCGCCGGGCTTCAGCGAGCGTTCTGCAGCAATCAGCGCCCGTGCCAGCTCACCCAGCTCATCATTCACATAAATACGCAGCGCCTGAAACACGCGGGTTGCCGGATGAATCCGGTCTTTCGGATGACGTCCAACCAGCATTTCAATGGCATTGGCCAGATCGCGTGTACGGCTGAAAGGTTCGCTTTCACGGCGTTTTTCAATCATGCGCGCAATGCGTCCGGCATGACGCTCTTCACCGAGGAAATTAAAAATCCGCGCCAGATCACCCATTTTATATTGGTTGACCACATCGGCAGCGCTTAAGCCATGCGATGACATGCGCATATCGAGCGGCCCGTCTTTCTGGAAAGAAAAACCGCGCTCAGCCTCATCAATCTGCATTGAGGAAACGCCGATATCCAGCACAACACCATCCGGCTGCACATCGCTCAGCACATCTTCCATCTGGGAAAAACGCGCCTGAACCAGTCGCAAATGTCCCTGATATTGTTCAACGACGGCCTGTCCGGCGGCAATCGCATTCGGATCACGGTCGATCGCCAGAACATCAGCACCGGTTTTGAGAATTCGTTTGGTATAGCCGCCTGCGCCGAATGTGCCGTCCACATAGAGTTTACCGGCTTCAGGCTGCAAAGCACTGACAACCTCTTCCAGCATCACCGGAATATGACGGGAATAATCCTCGTCACCGGCAGATACAGGAACATCTGCGGTCTGAGCTGCTGTTTCGTCAGCTGTGGTTTCCGGCTCCATGCTTTCATCCCGCTTTGTCATTGTTTTGCTTTCTTCAACGGATCGCGCATAAAAACGGCAAATCCTTGTGCAGAGGAGATAGCTCCGTGCAGCAAAAAATGTCTGGAAACTGAACAAAGTCTGGACGCAACAAACTGCATTAAGAAATACCACCGGGGCAAGGTAGGCGTCAACGGATGCGCATAATCCGCTCCGCCCGTTGCCGTATTATGTAATGACGCCATTGTGCAACCGGCAGGATGCGCAATACGCCGTGAATAAATTTATCCAATATTAATATTAAGGAAGGGTTATTTTCCGGCCGCAGCTATGATTTATCAGTGGTTAAAATTGCAATCAGCGCCGGTTCCGTAAAGCCTCGCGCATATATGTGTGCAAATCCCGCTCTCAGGGCTGCTTTATGTGCCCGCACCGGCGGAGAATGCTT
>JAIRVW010000087.1 GCA_031253705.1 Brucellaceae bacterium | reverse complement strand
ATGAGCCTTAGTGCTTTTTCAGCACATCGACACCCGGAAGCGGCTTGCCTTCCATCCATTCAAGGAAAGCGCCGCCAGCGGTCGAAATATAGCTGAAATCATCGCTGACTTTAGCATGGTTGAGTGCTGCAACTGTGTCGCCGCCACCGGCAACAGAAACCAGCTTGCCCTGTTTGGTGCGCTCAGCTGCATGTTTGGCAGCGGATACTGTTGCCGCATCAAAAGGATGCAGTTCAAAAGCACCAAGCGGGCCGTTCCATACCAGAGTGGAAGCGTCGCTGATCGCTGCATTGATACGGTCAACTGAGAGCGGACCCACATCCAGCATCATGCCGTCATGCGGGATTGCATCCACACCATAGGTCTGATGCGGTGCATCTGCCGCGAAATGCCAGGCTACAACCGCATCAACCGGCAGGATAATCGCGCAATTGGCGCTCTCAGCCTTTGCCATGATCGCGCGGGCTGTATCGGCCAGATCATGTTCGCAAAGCGATTTACCGACATCATGTCCCTGTGCTGCGAGGAAAGTATTGGCCATACCGCCGCCGATCACCAGAGCATCAACCTTTTCAACGAGGTTGGAGAGCAGGTCGATCTTGGTGGAAACTTTGGCACCACCGACAATGGCGATCACCGGGCGTACCGGCTGGCCAAGGCCTTTTTCCAGTGCGGTCAGTTCGGCTTCCATGGTGAGGCCGGCATAGGCTGGCAGAATATGTGCCAGACCTTCGGTGGAAGCATGAGCGCGGTGTGCAGCCGAGAAAGCATCATTGACATAGATATCGCCGTTGGCTGCGAGCGCCTTGACGAAATCGGCGTCATTCTTTTCTTCGCCTTTATGAAAACGGGTGTTTTCGAGGAGCAGAACATCGCCGGTAGTCATCGCGGGGACAGCGGCAGAGGCGGCATCGCCGATGCACTCTTTGGCGAAAGCGACATGGTGTTTACCAGCATGTGCCAGAGCCGGAACGATCTGTTCCAGTGAGAATTCAGCTTTAACTTCGCCTTTCGGACGACCGAAATGCGCGAGCAGAATAACCTTTGCGCCACGTTCGCGTAAATTATTGATGGTCGGGATGATGCGGTCGATACGGGTCGTGTCCGAGACTTTGCCATCCTGCATCGGTACGTTCAGATCAACGCGAACGAGGACGCGCTTGGATGCAACATCGGCATCTTTGAGAGTGCGAAAATTCATGAAAATTCTCCGGTCGGATTGTGACGGATAAATAAAAAGCCGCGCGTCCGATGTGGTCACGCGGCCTAAAATTCTGTTTTACGAAGAACAGATTAGATCAGCTTGCCAAGCGCAACAGCAGTATCGCTCATGCGGTTTGAGAAGCCCCATTCATTGTCGTACCAGGTCAGGATACGCACCATGGTGCCTTCCATAACTTTGGTCTGATCCATGTGGAATACGGATGAATGCGGGTTGTGGTTGAAGTCGATCGAAACCAGCGGCTCATCGGTATAGCCGAGAATGCCTTTGAGGCGGCCATTGGCAGCTTCGCGGATTGCATTGTTGATTTCTTCAACAGATGTTGCGCGTTTTGCTTCGAATGTCAGGTCAACAACGGAAACATTCGGGGTTGGTACGCGGATAGCAACGCCGTCGAGCTTGCCTTTGAGTTCCGGCAGAACCAGACCAACAGCTTTAGCTGCACCGGTTGAAGTCGGGATCATCGACAGGGCAGCAGCGCGTGCACGATACAGATCCTTATGCATGGTATCCAGCGTCGGCTGGTCACCGGTATAGGAGTGGATCGTGGTCATGAAGCCTTTTTCAATGCCGATTGCGTCATTGAGAACCTGTGCCACCGGTGCAAGGCAGTTGGTGGTGCAGGAGGCGTTGGAAATAACCAGATGATCTTTGCTCAGCTTGTCGTGGTTGACGCCGTAAACAACGGTCAGGTCAGCATTGTCAGCAGGAGCGGAAACGATAACGCGCTTGGCGCCGGCTTCCAGATGCAGGGCGGCTTTATCACGGGCAGTGAAGATACCTGTGCATTCCAGAGCAATGTCCACACCTTCAGCTGCCCAAGGCAGTTCGGCAGGATTGCGCACAGCGTGAACTTTCATTGCACCGCGGCCGACATTGATGGTGTCGCCTTTAACGGTTACTTCAGCCGGAAAACGGCCGTGGACGCTGTCGTAGCGCAGCAGATGCGCATTGGTTTCAACCGGACCCAGATCGTTGATTGCTACAACTTCGATATCGGTACGACCCGATTCGATGATGGCGCGCAGGACGTTACGGCCGATACGACCAAAACCGTTAATAGCGACGCGAACTGCCATATTATGACTCCCGAAACTGTTCGATGTTTTGCAGCCTGCTTTTACAGGCTGAGAGAAAAAAGGACTGAACAGTTAACCCGTCCAGTCCTGATAAATTAGGCCAGCTTGGCTTCTGCAGCTGCAACAACAGCCTCTGCAGTGATGCCGAAATGCTTGTACAGATCATTGATCGGACCGGAAGCGCCAAAGCCCTTCATGCCGATGAATGTGCCGTTTTCGCCGATGAAGCGTTCCCAGCCCATGGAGATCGCAGCTTCAACCGCAATGCGAACCGGTGCAGTGCCGATGAGTGCTTTCTGATAGGCTTCTGTCTGGTTTTCAAACAGTTCAAAGCAAGGCACGGATACCACGCGGGTCGCAATGCCTTTGGCTTCCAGCTGTGTGCGGGCATTAAGCGCAATTTCAACTTCGGAACCGGTGGCGAAGATGGTGACCTTGGCATCATCAGATGCGGTTGCCAGCTCATAGGCACCATAGGCGCAGAGATTGTCATCATCATGCTGGGTGCGCACGGTCGGCAGGTTCTGACGGGTCAGGGCCAGTGTCGACGGTGTCTTGGTCGAATTCAGCGCAATCTGCCAGCATTCTGCGGTTTCAACCGCATCGGCCGGACGGAATACGAAATGGTTCGGAATGGCGCGCAGGGCGGCCAGATGTTCAACCGGCTGGTGTGTCGGACCATCTTCACCAAGACCGATAGAGTCATGGGTCATGACGTAAGCAACACGGATGCCCATCAGCGAGGACAGACGCATGGCCGGACGTGCATAGTCGGAGAAGCACAGGAAAGTACCGGAATAAGGGATAACACCGCCATGCAGCGCCATACCGTTCATCGCGGCGGACATGCCGAGTTCGCGGATACCGTAATGGATGAAACGGCCGTTGTAATTATCCGGCGTAACAGGCTTGGTCTGCGAGGTCAGGGTGTTGTTGGAACCGGTCAGGTCAGCGGAACCGCCGATGGTTTCCGGTACAACGCCGTTGATAACTTCCAGAGCCATTTCCGAAGATTTACGGGTGGCAACCTTCGGCTTATCTTCCGAGAGCTTTTTCTTGTAATCAATGATTGTCTGATCGAAGTTGCCCGGCAGATCACCGCGCATACGACGCTCAAATTCTGCACGTACTGATGCATCAGTGGCAGCAAAGCGTTTTTCCCATTCAATGCGCTTTTTAGCAGCATTGAGACCGGCCAGACGCCATGCATCGAGCACATCCTGCGGGACAACAAATGGCTCATATTCCCAGCCGAGTGCCTTGCGGGTCGCAGCAATTTCTTCTGCGCCGAGCGGCGAACCGTGAACCTTGCTGGTACCGGCCTTGTGCGGCGAACCAAAACCGATGGTGGTTTTGCAGGCGATCATGGTTGGCTTGTCGGAGGCTTTGGCGAATTCGATGGCCTTGGCAATCGCATCCTGATCATGGCCGTCAACTTTCAGCGTGTTCCAGCCGGAAGCTTCAAAGCGGGCGCACTGATTTGTAGAATCGGTCAGCGAGATCGGGCCGTCGATGGAGATGTTATTGTCATCCCAGAGAACGATCAGGCGGTTGAGCTTGAGGTGACCGGCCATGGAAATTGCTTCCTGGCTGATACCTTCCATCAGGCAGCCGTCGCCGACCAGAACATAGGTGTGGTGGTTGACGAGTGCATCACCGAATTCTGCATTGAGGATGCGTTCTGCCAGAGCCATGCCGACGCCGTTGGCAATGCCCTGACCGAGCGGGCCGGTTGTGGTTTCGATACCGGCGGCATGACCGAATTCCGGATGACCGGCTGTACGGTGACCGAGCTGACGGAAATTCTTGATTTCGTCGAGCGTGATGTCTTCATAACCGGTCAGATACATCAGGGAATAGAGCAGCATCGAACCGTGGCCGGCGGACAGGACAAAACGGTCGCGGTCAGGCCATGTGGTGTTCTGCGGGTCATGGGACATGAAACGGGTGTAAAGCGTGGTCGCAATATCAGCTGCGCCCATCGGCAGGCCCGGATGGCCTGAATTTGCTTTTTCTACTGCGTCCACAGACAGGAAGCGGATCGCGTTGGCCATCTGGTTCTGTTTTTCGGAATTACTCATGGTTTCGGCTGTCTTTCCTGTGGTGATCTGCTGAAGCGGGATTAACTCCATACATCGGCAAATTTGTGAGCATTAGGACGCAACTTGCAGTAAAAGGATAAAAACCGCTCTTCTGCAAGGGTTGGGGACACATAACATTTGCATGAAGAGAGTCAACAAAGCGCTGCCATTCTGCACGCATATCAAAGGCTTTCAGGGCTGCATGCGACACAGTGTGCGCTCTTAAAACGGTTCAGTAACGACAAACACCGCTCAAAGCCTGTGCCGATTATCGTGTATGAGTTAGTGCCTTTGTGTGACATTTGTTGCTTCACGGCATTGTGCTTATTAAAGTGATGCGAAATCTGCCGCTTCCGGCATGACGATTCGGCCTTATTTTCAAAAAAGCCGTTATCGGCAAAGGGAAACAATATGGCTTCGGAAATTACGCTCAGACAGGCGATTGAACAACTGGAAAAAGCAATGACGTCTCTCGAACAGGCTGTTGAATTACGGCTTGAGAAAGAGGGCGACTTCGCGGAAGCAGAAGAAGAAGTGCAGCGGATGAATGCTGACCGCTCCAAACTGGCACAGGAACTCGACTTGTCAGAAGCACGGGCAGAGCGGCTGGAGACAGCCAATCGTGAAGTTTCGCGGCGGCTGGTGACGGCAATGGAAACAATCCGTACAGTTCTGGATCGCTAGAGCATCGGATTAAAGGCCAGATGTCCTATGCAGCGTCCAAACGGATGCACGGTGCTCTAAAACACTTGCCGGACAAAATTTAGCAGCTATTTATTGTTTTACAGCTTGCTCGGGATAATAAGAACAAGAAGCGGCGCACGGAGGTTCCATGGCTACAGTAACAGTGACAATCGATGGCAAAGCCTATCGTATGGCCTGTGACGAGGGGCAGGAAGAGCATCTCTCCGGTCTGGCTGATCGTCTTGATCAATATGTCATGCATCTCAAGGGTTCATTCGGGGAAATCGGTGATCAGCGCCTGACGGTGATGGCCGGTATCATGGTGATGGATGAGCTGGCTGAACTGCAAAAGCGTATGCAGGGGCTGGAAAATGAAGCGGAAACGCTGCGCCGCTCCCGTGATGATGCTTTGTCGCGCGCCGATAAAAGCGACAGTGCACTGACAGAAGCCGTCGCACGCGCTGCCCAGCAGATTGAAACGCTGGCGCGAAAAATTGCTCCGCGCGGTCATTGAAGCCGGTTCTGATTTTCTTTTGATGATTGGCGCAAAAAAATGCTGATCACTGTGCAATGCCCTCTGGCGCAATGGCTGTGAAATCCCTATAATATAAACAGGCTTACTGCTCTTCTCGACAGAAGGTTTAACATCCCCGGGGCCTTATTGATCTCTAAGGGAGCTGTCCCTGAGGAGGCTCGAGGGCTTCTTCATATGGCACCCACCTACGTTGTAGGTTCCCGGGATCAATCGCTTCATCGGTCGCTGTGGTTCGCCGCTTCTCTTTTTCCTGATTTGCATTTTAACGCGTCTTTCTGTTTTATCGGAAAGAAGCGTGGTGATGCATAAGCGAGGGGAAAGATGAATATGGCAGACGGTGATCTGAAAGCGCGTAAAGCTGATTTACGTAAATCCGCCTTGCAGGCGCGCAATGCGCTTCCTGAAACTTTCCGTCACACTGCATCGCAAGCAATTATTGTCCATTGTCTGAACGGGCTGGCGCTGCCGGATAAGGCCTGTGTCTCCGGTTTCTGGCCGATCCGCTCGGAAATTGACCCGCGTCCGCTGATGCAGGCGCTGGAAGCACGCGGCATGGCACTCTGCGTTCCGGCAATTCTGGATGCGCAGACGATTGAATTCCGCACAATGTCTTTTGGCGATACGCTGGTGGAAACAGGCTTTGGCACGATGGGGCCGCCTGCTGATGCACCGGTGGTGGATCCGGATATTATGCTTATCCCGCTGGCGGCATTTGACCGTGCAGGCAACCGGATCGGCTATGGTGCGGGTTATTATGACCGCGCAATTGCGGCTTTACACCATAAAAATAAGCGCCCGCTGCTGATAGGTGTTGCGTTTGATGCTCAACGGGTAGATCACATAGCCCATGAGCCGCATGATGTGGCATTGAATTATATTCTGACAGAAACCGGACTCATTGCGGCATCACCAGTGTGATATTTGCGTGGTATTTGCGGAAAAACAAAAAGCAGGTTTGAAGGATTTATGCGTTTTCTTTTCTTGGGTGACATGGTTGGCCGCTCCGGCCGCACAGCAGTTTTTGAAAAATTACCGGGTCTGATTTCTGATCTGAAACTGGATTTCGTTGTCGTCAACGGTGAAAATGCTGCCGGTGGTTTTGGTGTCACCGAGGATATTTTTCATGAGACCATTCGTGCCGGTGCCGATGTCATGACCACCGGCAACCATGTCTGGGATCAGCGTGAGGCTCTGGATTTCTCCCGCCGTGAAGATCGATTCCTGCGGCCTGCCAATTTTCCGAAAGGCACTGCGGGTAAAGGCTCCGGCCTTTACATTGCCAAAAACGGTGCCCGCGTACTGGTCGCCAATATTATGGGGCGCGTCTTCATGCATCCCGATCTGGATGATCCGTTTAAAGCCGGTGAGGATATTCTGGGAGCCTGTCCGCTTGGTGAACAGGCCGATGCGGTGATCTTTGATTTCCATGCGGAAGCCACCAGTGAGAAACAGTGTTTCGGCCATTTTGTTGATGGCCGCGCCAGTCTGGTGGTGGGAACGCATACGCATGTGCCGACAGCCGATTGCCAGATTCTGACCAATGGCACCGCTTATATGTCTGATGCCGGTATGTGTGGTGATTATGATTCATCGTTGGGCATGGACAAAGAAGAGCCGCTCAACCGCTTTCTCTCCAAAGTGCCGAAAGGTCGTTTTGAGGCTGCCAGCGGGCCTGCCACGATTTGTGGTATTGGTGTGGAAATCTCAGACCGCACAGGTCTTGCAGAAAAGGCGGCGCCTTTGCGTATCGGACCGCGGCTTGAAGAAACGATCCCGTCTTTCTGGCGCTGATCACGAGCATTATAAAAGTACTGCATATCAGACCCGCATGTCCTCATGGATGTGCGGGTTTTGTCTTTGGAGGCCAGCAATATATTTCAGAAAGAAATAAAAAGTTGGCCTTATAATTTATTGAAAAGCAGCCATTGTTTTCCCATGTGCCTTTCTCGTGATTTCAGGAAATCACGGGATGCTGTCTTTATCATTTACAGATTTATCAATAATTCTTCGACGCAAAGGGCGCCTGAATGGAATTTTTCGCTGAGTATTTTGGTTTTTTGAACAGCCCTGCGGGATGGGCTGCCCTGATCACATTGCTGATCATGGAAATTGTTCTCGGCATTGATAATCTGATCTTTATTTCTATTCTCACCAATAAACTACCTGAGCACCAGCAGGCGAAAGCCCGCCGGATCGGTATCGGCGCTGCTTTGATCCTGCGCCTTGGTCTGCTTTTCACAATTTCTATTATCGTGCAGATGAAAGATCCGGTGATTGAGCTGTTTGGTAATCAGTTCTCATGGCGTGATATTATTCTGATCACCGGTGGTTTGTTCCTTGTCTGGAAGGCGACCAAGGAAATTCATCATACGGTTGATCCGGACAGCGGCCATGAAGCCGGAGCCGGTAAAGTTGTAACACTGAGCATGGGCGCTGCAATCGCGCAGATTCTGTTGCTGGATCTGGTGTTCTCGGTCGACAGTATCATTACCGCTGTTGGTATGACCGATGAGATTGTGATCATGGTAGTTGCTGTTGTCGGTGCTGTGACTGTGATGTTGCTGGCGGCTGACCCGCTGTCACGCTTTATCGGTAAAAACCCGACAATCGTTATGCTGGCGCTGGGCTTCCTGCTGATGATTGGTATGACGCTGATTGCCGACGGTTTCGGCTATCATGTACCGAAGGGCTATATTTACGCCGCTATGGGTTTCTCGGCGCTGGTCGAAATCCTGAACATGCTGGCGCGTCGCCGCAGAAAAACTGACGGGTGATAAGCATCACCTGACGGAATAAAAAAGCCCCGTTGCAGATCACTGCAACGGGGCTTTTCTTTTGCCTTATGGGGCAATTTTTATTTACGGAAAGAAGCTTTCAGGATCGAAGCGCCGAGAGCGGATTTGATCAGCGCGCCGATCAGGAATGGTGCAACACCAACCATGATTGCTTTTTCAACGCCGATTGTCAGGCTCAGCCATGCAGCGCCCAGAACCAGTGCCAGAACATT
>JAIRVW010000421.1 GCA_031253705.1 Brucellaceae bacterium | reverse complement strand
GCGCTCTCGCCGCGATATTTATGCAGCTGAAGCGCCCGCGTGACGAACCCGGTTGCTGCCGTTCCTTCAATCACGGCGGCATGTATTACATTTCCGCCGCCAAATGCCAAATCCATTTCATCCCCTGTAAAAAGGGAATAGGCTTTTATATCCGTACCTGTTGCCAGTTTCGTCGCATGACGCGCCTGATCCAGCTTTCTGATGCCGTCGGGAGCAGCCGTTGTTGCATGAAGCACCATTATAACGCGGCCGGTACGCACAGCAGAATCAACTTTTGCCGATCCTGTCACTACGGCACCGGACTTTCTGGCCAGTGCTAGACTGCCAAGCGCGGATTTTGTCAATAGTCTGTCGACCAGAGAGCCCAAATCCTCCGGCACTGAAACCTGTGTTTTCAGTGCACGGGGCAGCAGTTTGCGTTTAACCGCTTCATCAACAATATGCCGTTCTGCTTTAATCCAGCATCCGCGTCCGGGTAAATTGCGCTTCAGATCCGGTACAACACTACCGTCGGGTGCAGCCACAAACCGGATGAGATCTACAGCCGGGCCGCTCTCGCGCGTAACAATACAGGTCCTGTCGTTTTTATCCGGTTTCAACCAGAACTCCACTTCGCTCGAAAACAGCGCCGGTGGAGAGGAACTGTTTTCTACTTTAATATGAGTGCAAGGGCAAGAAGCCCTGCAATATGTGTGCGCAAGACAGCCGTAAACCGAGCGGTACCGGCTGTATGCAGTGTGCCGGAAGACAGGCCTGTATCAAAAATGCCGATACAGGCTGAGCTTCCAATCAAGAGCCGATGCGCGGACATCAAAGTCCGCCCGCGCAAGCGGCAGTTGCAAGATGCTGATTAAGCATCTGCCTGCTCTTCATCATCTGACGAGGCAGCCAGTTCATTGGCGGCTTCTTCCAGCTGATCTTCTGTAATCCAGCCTGCTTTAAGGCGGGCTGCAAGAACCATCTGTTCGGCATCTGCGCGGGAAACTTCAAACGGTGTCAGAACACCGGAATGCGTTACAGTTTCACCGTCTTTGCGCTCACGCCAGCCCACGAGATCATCAACCGCATAACCGGCAAAATCATCCATGGTCTTCACGCCGTCTTCACCGACTGCAACAAGCATTGCACTGGTCAGGCCCGGTACATCGCGCAGTTCGTCGCTGACGCCCAGTTCAAGACGACGGTCATTCAGATCGCTTTCGAGACGATCCAGATATTCTTTCGCACGATCCTGAATTTCAGCCGCAGTATCAGCA
Source organism: Brucellaceae bacterium (assembly GCA_031253705.1). GTDB lineage: Bacteria > Pseudomonadota > Alphaproteobacteria > Rhizobiales > Rhizobiaceae > Pseudochrobactrum. The sequence continues at coordinate 2,276 of JAIRVW010000421.1, read as the reverse complement.
TCGAAACCATCGATCGAAGCGATTTCGTCGCTTTCGACATAGGCGATTTCTTCAACCGAACCGAAACCTTCGGAAGCCAGAACCTGACCAACCATTTCCTCCACATTCAGCGCTTCCATGAACAGGGCAGAGCGTTCTGTGAATTCTTTCTGGCGGCGTTCGGATTCTTCGTGTTCCGTCATAATATCGATGTCCCAGCCGGTCAGCTGCGAGGCAAGGCGCACATTCTGACCGCGGCGGCCGATGGCCAGCGACAGCTGATCATCAGGCACAACAACTTCGATACGTTCTGCATCTTCATCCAGAACAACCTTGGCTACTTCCGCAGGCTGCAAGGCGTTAACGATGAAAGTCGCTGCATCCGGCGACCAAGGAATAATGTCGATCTTTTCGCCCTGCAATTCGCCGACAACGGCCTGAACGCGGGAACCGCGCATACCAACGCAGGCGCCGACAGGATCAATCGAGCTGTCACGGGACACAACGGCCATCTTGGCGCGTGAACCCGGATCGCGGGCAACCGATTTGATTTCGATGATGCCGTCATAGATTTCCGGCACTTCCATGGTGAAGAGTTTCGCCATGAACTGCGGATGGGTGCGCGACAGGAAAACCTGCGGACCGCGCTGTTCGCGACGCACATCATAGACATAAGCGCGGATACGGTCGCCGTAGCGGAATGCTTCACGCGGGATCAGTTCATCACGGCGGACAATGGCTTCACCGCGACCGAGATCAACAACCACATTGCCATATTCAACGCGCTTGACAGTACCGTTGATGATTTCACCGAGACGGTCTTTGAATTCGTCATACTGGCGGTCACGCTCGGCTTCGCGCACTTTCTGCACGATAACCTGTTTGGCGGACTGGGCAGCAATACGGCCGAAATCCATTGGCGGCAGCTGATCGGCAAGGAAATCGCCTACTTGCGCATCCGGATTGCGTTCACGTGCGGATTCCAGAGCGATCTGTGTGGCGTAATCTTCTACAGTTTCAACCACTTCAAGCAGACGCTGCAGCTTGATTTCACCGCTCTTCGAATTGATGTCGGCGCGGATGTTGGTTTCTAAGCCATAACGGGAGCGTGCAGCTTTCTGAATGGCATCGGCCATCGCTGCAATCACGATCTCGCGGTCAATGGATTTTTCGCGCGCAACCGCATCAGCGATCTGAAGAAGCTCTAGCCTGTTTGCACTGACTGCCATTGGTCTCTCCTTGGTGCAGCACCCGTTTTTGCTTTTGGGTGCGAAAGCTTTTTTGTTTTTGTCGCATTATCATGACAAGCAAATGAAGTCATTCGCCTGTGAAATGCTTAGTTGTCCGTATCGCTCTTCGGGGCATCGGCATTGCCGCTGTCCAGATTGAATTCATCGCTCAGCTGATCGCCCGGAATGCGGCCTTCGCGCAGATCTTTATCTTTGCGCAGTGCATCACGGATCAGATCATCGGTCAGGATCAGTCTTGCGTCGGCGATCAGTTCAAAAGGAATGATGGTCTGAGCTTCCGCACCGTAAGTGGCCTGATCGGCTTCCAGCGTGATTGTATCAGTGTCAACTTTGATGATGCGGCCGCGGAATTTTTTACGGCCTTCATGGATCATCGAAGTTTCAAGCTTGGCAATATGACCCTGCCAGTTGGAAAAGTCAGATTTGCGCACCATCGGGCGGTCAATGCCCGGTGAGGAAATTTCAAGGTGATATTTGCCGTCGATCGGATCTTCAACATCGAGAACCGGAGAAACGGTGCGGCTGACGATTTCGCAGTCTTCAACGGTCATGGTGCCGTCCGGACGCTCAGCCATAATCTGCAGAGTGAGGCCGTTGAGGCCGGAAAGACGCACGCGCACAAGACGGAAACCTGCAGCATTAATCGCAGGTTCGATCAGTGATGCCACTTTTGCATCAATACCCGTTTCACGGATAATGCGTGGTTCATCCTGTGTCGCGTCAAGCGCTGTAATGATCTGTTCCTGTTGTGTCTGTTCGTTCACCCTGTATTCCTTAAAATACGTGCAATAGGATTTCCGGCGGCAGTCTGTTTCGTTTTCAGTGTGTACCAAACAAAAAAGAGCGGGACCGGTGGGACCCACTCTTGTTCTACCGACCAAGAATTTGAGGCAACTATACAGAAAAAAGCCGCCTGTGACAAGTCTTGTCCTTGAGGCGGAATTATCGCCTTACAAAGGTGAGGTAAGCCGCTTGTCGGCCTTCACGGAAAGCCTTGGCTTCATAGCGTGTGCCCGGCCATGCTTCATAAGGCGTGTGCCAGTCGGC
>JAIRVW010000347.1 GCA_031253705.1 Brucellaceae bacterium | reverse complement strand
CGTCCGGCTGCCAGATCCTGCTGCATGCTCACGGAATTCGGATAGAGCTTGAGATTGCTGCCGAGCAGTTTCTTCAGATCGGCAACCCAGAGATAACCCTGAACGGTACCAACGCTTTTGCCTTCGATATCCTTGACCTCTTCAAAACCTTCCTTGGTATAAATACCCATCTGGTCATTATAGAGCGGCCATGACAGGTTCATCACCTTGGCGCGTTCTGCCGTACGGTACCAGTCACCGGTGGTGATATCGGCCTTACCCGACAGCACATATTGAATACCGGCAGCAGTATCCACGGCAACAGCTTTGACCTTCAGGCATTCCATTTCGGCAATTTTATTGGCGATATCACCGTCAAAGCCTTTGGCTTCACCTTCCGGCGACAGATAGGAATAAGGCGCATAGGTTGTTACCGCGACAGTCAGCACGCCTTCCTCAACAGTTTTGAAACTGTTTTTCGGCGTACAGCTCTGTGCATTGGCCTGCACTGTTACCAGTGCGGTCGCACCGGCAAGAACCGATGCTGCGATGATCATTTTACCCATTGATTTCATAATATTACCCCATATTGTTTATGTTTGTTATTATGTTTATCGCGAAAAACGTGCTGCCCGCTTTTCAACCCAGCTCACCAGCATGGATGCCGGTATACAAATCATGGCATAGAGAATTCCTGCTGCCAGCAAGGCCGGAAAATACAGGAAAGTCGTCGAGCCGATTTCATAGGCACGGCTGATCAGCTCCGGCATAGCAATGGTGAAGCACAGAGATGTTGCCTGAAAGATCAGGATCGAAAAGCCAAGCAAAGCAGGCACAGCCACCCGAAGTCCTTGCGGCAGGATCACATAGCGCAAACCGTCAATGCGGCTCATATTCAGCGCCATCACCGCTTCTTTCTGCCCTGCAGGTACAGATTCCAGCCCCGCGCGGATAATCTCGCTGGTATAGGCGCCGGTATTCCAGCTCAGAGCCGCAATTGCCGCGATAATCGAGGTCATCGTGATACCGGCAGTTGGTAAGCCGAAATAGATGAATTGCAGCAGGATCAGAGCCGGTGCGCCGCGCCCGATTTCCACAACCACCAGACACAGCCCGCGCGTGAATTTCGACTTTGCCTGCACGCCCAGTGCCAGCAGCAGGCCAAAAGGGATACCAATCGCCAGACTGGCCAGCGTGACTTTAACGCTCAGAGCCAGCCCGTCGAGCAGTTCCGGCATCCATGAAATGACATCATCAATCGGAAAATCAATCATCGCGCCACCTTCGCCCGCAGATAGATATCCGCAGTCCGTGACAGCCATGCAACCGGCAGGCTGAGAAGAATATAAAGCAAGGCAACCACAGCAAAAACCTCAAGGCCGCGGAAGGTCATTTGCGAGAGCTGACTGCCCTGATAAGCGAGTTCCGTCACCCCGATAGCCGAGGCAATCGCACTGTCTTTGAGCAGACCGATGGCATAGCTCGCAGCCGATGGCAGCGACACACGCAACATCTGCGGTGCCACCACATCCTTGAAAGCGTGATAACGGCCGAGATTAAGCGCTTCTGCCGCTTCAAACTGCCCGTGATGGACAGCCATCATGCCGCCGCGAAAAATCTCCGCCATATTGGCTCCGGCAATCATGCCAAAACCGGTCAGCGCCGCCATAAACGGATTGATGGTAATATAGCCGGTGCCAAGGCCGAAAAAAATCACGAACAGCCATACCAGAGGCGGGATACCGCGAACCAGATTGATATAGGCAGTCGCCAGCAAGCGAAGTGGCCAGAACTTGGAGCGCCGCATCAGCATCAGGATCAGGCCAAGCACCGTCCCCACAGCCAGAGCCGAAACCGTGAGCGCAACAGTCCAGGGCAGTCCGCGAATAATATAAGAGAAATCTGCCAGCATTTAACGCTCATTCACCGCTTTGAGGAAACGCTGCGCCCGCTCGGTCTGCGGATTCCGCATCACTTCGCGGCTAGGCCCGCTTTCAATCACATTGCCGTCGGCCATTACCATCACAGTGTCGGAGACATTTTCCGCAAAACCCATTTCATGGGTTACAACGATCATGGTCATACCGCTGTCGGCCAGCCTGCGCATCACGCTCAGCACTTCCAGCCCCAGTTCCGGATCAAGCGCCGAGGTCGGCTCATCAAACAGCATCACTTTCGGATCAAGTGCCAAGGCACGGGCAATCGCAATACGCTGCTGCTGACCGCCGGAACAACGCATCGGATATTGCTGCGCTTTATCGGCAAGACCTACTTTCTCCAGCAGATCCATCGAGCGCTCATCGGCCTCTTTCTTCGAGCGGCCAAGCACACGCTCCTGCGCCAGACTGACATTGCGCAGCACACTCATATGCGGGAACAGATTAAACGACTGAAACACCATACCGATCGAATGGCGCAGATCATGCAGCTGTTTGGCAGAAGCTTTTTTCTCAGCCTGCAAGGTTACATCACCGACCGTAACAATACCGGCATCCGGCGGCTCGATATAATTGATGCAGCGCAGCAATGTGCTTTTGCCCGAACCCGAAGGTCCGATAATCGCCAGCACCTCGCCGGAAGTGACTGTCAGATCAATCTCTTTGAGAACAATGTGAGCGCCATAATGCTTTTGCAGTTTTTCAAGCCGGATAACCGTTTTCTGACTGGTTTTCACCCGCAGTCTCTCCCCTTAAGCGGTTCCGCTAAAGACTGTAGTCGGAGCCGCTCTATCTCTCTGTTCTGACGCATATCCGGACTATTGCGCAGCAACGCAGCAGACCGGCACACGATCACTCAACGGATATGACGTTCTTATCGTTTCTGCTGAAACCGACGCCTTATGTCCCCTCGCAGGCTTCAGATTTTCTGAAACCGCATCATTCTTTTTATATGCTGCTGAGCCGGATATCTCTGCTCAGAGCCGATCTTTTTGACGATCTTCTTTAACAACCTACCTTAGGCAAACTGGCCGATGCAGCGAGAGCATAAAAAATAATGGCATCCATAACCTGAATTCATATGCTGCCGGTTATTTAAAGTTATTGCTCCGTTTACGACCTTAAACCGGCCTTCTCAGCATTCTGCGTCGCAGACAGGCTGTCCGTTCTGAATATGCAATTCTTGCATAACATTCAGAAAACAAAGCATTGGCTCTGCCGGTATTTTTTTCATAGCTTCAATGAGATCAGATTCCCATAAAATTCTAACGCTAAGGAATGCGTTGTGAGCCGAATTGTATATGTAAACGGTGCCTATGTCCCTGAAGAAGAAGCCAAGATTTCGGTCTTCGACCGCGGCTTTGTATTTGGCGACGGCATTTATGAAGTAAGCGCAGTTGTAGACGGCAAGCTGGTTGATAATGATGCGCATATGGCGCGTCTCGGCCGCTCGCTGAAAATGATCGATGTTCCGGCGCCGATGAGCGACGAAGACATTATCGCTATGCAGAAAGAGCTGATCAAGCGCAACAATATCACTGAAGGCGTGGTCTATATGCAGATCACCCGCGGTGCCGCTGACCGTGATTTCGTTTACAGCAAAGATATGAAGCCTTCGCTGGTTGCTTTCACACAGGTGAAAAAGCTGATCGGTTCCCCTGCCCAGCAGAACGGTATCGCCATCCACGTTGTTGAAGATATCCGCTGGCAGCGCCGCGACATTAAAACAGTGATGTTGCTCGCACAGGTACTTGCCAAGCAGGAAGCAACCGCCCATGGTTGTCAGGACGCATGGATGCAGGAAGACGGCTATATCACTGAAGGTGCCTCCTCCAGCGCATTCATCATCACTGAAGAAGGCACACTGATCGTGCGCCCGAATTCCAATGCAATTCTGCCGGGCTGCACACGCCTTGCTATGCTGAAAATCGCAGAAGAGCAGAACCTGAAACTCGAAGAACGCCGCTTTACGCTTGAAGAAGCTTATCTAGCCAAAGAAGCGTTCCAGACCAGTGCTTCCGGTTTTGTGACCCCTGTTGTGAAGATTGCCGGTACTGTTATTGCCGACGGCAAGCCAGGTCCGGTAACCCGCAGCCTGCAGGAGAAATATATCGAGATTGCCAAAGCAGTTTAGAAAAAGTGGGAACCGGTTTTTCGTTTAAA
>JAIRVW010000335.1 GCA_031253705.1 Brucellaceae bacterium | reverse complement strand
GTCGCCGTTCTTGAACTCAATCAGGAAACCAATACGTTTTCCAAACTGAAAACCACTTTGAAGGACTTCCATCTCTGCCATTATTTTAAAGGTCAGGAGATCGAAACCCATTGCCGTGGCACCAATTCCGAAATCGGCGGCTTTATCGAGTGTTGCGAGACCTATGGCTGGCAGCCGGTCTATACGGTTGCCGCGCGTGCTGAGCCCGGTGGTCTGGTTGAAAAAGCGATGATTGAACATTTTCAACACGACGTCAGAGAAACTCTTGAGGGACAGAAACCGGACGGCGTGTTCATTGTTTTTCATGGTGCCATGTGCACGGAAAGCGCGGATGACGCACAGATTGAACTGCTGCAATTTATCCGCGGCATTGTCGGCAAGGAGATTCCGATTGCCGGTACATTCGACCTGCATGCCAATAGCGCACCGGAAATGAGTGCATTGCTGGATATTGCCGTTTCTTTCCGCACCTATCCGCATGTGGATATGGCTGAATGCGGCCGCAAGGCAGGTAAATTGCTGGAAGAAGCGATGCGCGGTCAGATCAGCCCTGCAATTGCCGTGCGCCAGCCGCCAATGCTCAATGGCTGCAATGACGGCCGCACCACCCATGCCTGTGCCATGACTGAAATTCTGGAGATCGCAGATCAGATCGCAGCGCAAGACGGCATTCTCGCTACCTCGATCAATGCCGGTTTTTATGATGCTGATGTGTTGAACACAGGGCCTTCTGCTGTGATTTGCTATGACCGCAACAAGGTCGGGGAAGCACAGGCAGTCAGCCACGCCGAACAACTATGTCAGGAAATCTGGAACCGCCGTGAAGATGAGGACAATCGCTTGCAGGCACCGGAAATGCCCGAAGCAATCCGCGCGCATTTTGCCAACAACACCAAACAAGGCCCGCTGGTGATCGCCGATTTCTCCGACAATCCGGGTTGCGGTGCCTATAGCGATGCCACAACAGTACTGAGCAGATTGCTCGCAACCAATGCAGGACGCAGTGCCTATGGTGCTTTCTGTGACCCGCAGGCCGTTGAGGAACTGGCAGCGGCGGGTATCGGCGCGCAATGCACTGTCAGCCTTGGCGGTAAGATTGACCCGAAAATCGGTGGCGGTGCAATCACTCTGACCGGCGAAGTTATTGCTATTTCAGACGGCAATATCACATTTGAAGGCCCTATGTTTCAGGGGCTGCCTGCTTCGCTAGGTAAAAGCGTCTGTTTCCGTGTCGGCAATACCGATATGCTGATTTCATCGGAACGCCAGCAAATGCTGGATAAAAACCTGTTCCGTAGCGTCGGTATCGAACCTACAGACTATGACATCGTCGTAGTGAAATCCCAGCAGCATTTCCGCGCGGCTTTCGGGCCGATTGCCTCAGCGATTATCGAAGTGGATGCCGATGGGTTGAGCACAGCCAATCTCAGTGCCCGCGATTATAAAAAACTGCGCCGTCCGATCTATCCGCTGAATCCAGAAACCACTTTCAGTGCCTGATCAATAAATATAACAACATAAAACCGGCTTTGCCTTGCATGGCCGGTTTTGTTTTGTCTGCTTCCATCTTGTTTTTAAGCTGGCCATTTGTATTGGGGAACAGTTATAGAAAACTGTCCTTTAAAAACATAAAGCTGCACAGACCATGGAACTTCGCTCCCTCGCCTATTTTGTTCTGGCCTGCCAGTATTATAATCATGCAGAAGCGGCGAAAGCCGAGCAGATTTCGCCCTCCACACTCAGCACCGCAATTTCTGCGCTTGAGGCGGAGTTGGGACTGGAACTTTTTGTGCGCGGCCCCAATGGTCTGGTGCCAAGTGAAGCAGGACGCTGGCTGTTTCAACAGGCAACTGCGATCTTGCAGGCAGTAGAAACCGCTTTCTCCGGCAAGGCCATTTCAACAACGCTGAAAGTCAGCTCACCGCTGCATTTCATGTTCGGCAAATTGTCCCGTGCGGCAACGGCTGCCGTGCGACCTTTCCGCCTTTCTCATCCTGAATATTATGCGCAGGTACATTTTCGCTCACCATTGATCAGCGCCTTCGACACCAGCAAAACCGAGAATACAGATATTCTGCTGGGCTATGCCTCGCAAAATAGCAGCGAGCAGGAACAATTTCTGTTTGATGATGAATGGATTGCCGTTGCCAGTGGCGTGATCCCCGAAGAAGATCAGGCACCGCTCAGCCCTGAAGATTTGTGCAATTACAGCCTGTGGCTGCCGCCGCTATTGCCCGCTGAAGAAGCGCGTATCCGCGCCTATTGCCGTCAGCATGAACTGCCCGCGCCGGAGATGACTTCCGAAGATGTGGGGATTTTCACCCGCCTGAAACAGGCCAAACAGCCGGTACTTCTGCTGGCACCGCATAGTCTGCTTGCCAGCGGCATCAGCCGCAATGATCTTGCCGTACTGCAATTGGAAAACCCGTTGCATAGTCCGGTTACTGCAAAGATCACCACCAAAGATGAAAAACTGACTGTCATAGCGCAGGACTTTATCAAGCTGGTGCGTGAAGAACTGAGCAGACAGACCGTAACGCTCTATAATCCGCCGGTGTCGCTGCGCGATATCCAAAGTATTCTGACACTCTATCATTGCCGTAATATGAGCGAAGCCGCCCGCAGGCTCAATCAGACCCAGCCTGCCTTGTCCGCACAATTGCGCAAAACAGAACAACTGATGGGTACGGCTCTGTTTGCCCGCCATTATAAAGGCCTGCACCCGCTGCCGACTGCGGTGCATAAAGCCCCTTTGCTGCAAAGCGTGCTCAATCTGGCTGATGCGATCCGTCAGGGTGCACAGCAAATTGCAGTAATGGACGAGCCGGTAATTTCTTTTGGCCTCAGCCCGATGGTCTTGCTCAGCCCGATCAGCACGACTGCCATCAGCAATGCGATGCGGGAATGGCAGCGCCTGTGCCCGCATGTGCTGTTGAAAGTGAGTGAGGCACCGGCACATAATCTACAAGAACGGTTGAAGCAGGGAGAATGCTCCATTGCGCTGCTTGAGAGTACGATACACCCTGAAAGTGCTGCGTTCTTAACCGATCTGGGGCCGCTGCAATATATTTCCGATATTGATGCAGAAGATGCG
>JAIRVW010000320.1 GCA_031253705.1 Brucellaceae bacterium | reverse complement strand
GAACCAACTGTCCGGCGGCATGCAGCAGCGTGTCGGGCTTGCCCGTGCGCTCACCAATGATGCGCCGATCCTGCTGATGGATGAAGCCTTTTCCGCACTTGATCCGCTGATCCGCGTCGACATGCAGACCGTTTTGCTGGATCTGCAAAAAGAGATCAAAAAGACCATCGTTTTCATTACCCATGATCTCGATGAGGCATTACGGCTCGGTGACCGGATTGCGATCCTGCGTGACGGCGAGATCATCCAGCAAGGTACCGGTCAGGATATCGTGCTCAATCCGGCAGATGCCTATATTGAAAGCTTTGTACAGGAAGTTAATCGCGGACGGGTTATCCGCGTGGATACGATCATGACCGCGCCGCAAGGAGATACTGCGAACCTGCCGGTTATCCGCTGTGATTGCCTGCTGGAAGAAGCCATGCGCAAACTGGTCGATGAACAGGCTGAGCAGATCAATATTTGCTGCGAAAAAGGCACTATTATCGGCCAGACATCCGTCAGTTCGGTCATGGCGGCAATGGTACGACGCTAAAATCGCCCCTTCACAATGAGAAAAGCCTGCATTGAGCGCTCAATGCAGGCTTTTTTGATGCGTCATCAGCCAGATAATTTACTGAACCGCCTGCTGAACAGCGCGGCCGGTGTCTTTCACATCTTTGCCGACACCGCGCACAGTATTGGCACATGCAGCCAGTGAGAGTGCGCAGACAAGAATAACAAGCGGGGTAAATACGGATGTTTTCATAAATTCATCTCCCAAATCATGACCTGAAAAGCTGTGCCGCTTCAACTCAGACGTGCTTCCTCTGAATAGTCCTTTCAGAACAAAGCCCTGTATCTGAGCCTGACAGACAGAACAGTCTCAAAAATCACAACGGACAAGAGCCCGTTATGGTTGCATTAGAGAGGCAGGATTTCAGAAAATATTTTTACAATATAGCGGGGAACATGCGCAAAAATTGCACGATACCATATAGCTAATATGCCGTTCGCGACATGATTTCAGTTTACAGCAATTCTAAGATTATAATTTTCATGCTTTTGCACGCCATTTTTCGATACTAAAATACCATTAAGCGACAGGCATTTGGCCGCACTTCCCTAAGAGCGAAGAATATGTCTCAATACGGATATCCTGATTGCGTCGTCTGTATGGGACAGAGATAAGGCGCAACAGGATAGTCAATTATACAAAGCAGTTACGACAAAAACAGAGGCCGCTCAGGCGGGGAATTCATCCTTTTGATGTTTTCCGGCTCTTCTCTGCTCCGTCCGGTGCTGCGTAAAATAAATAATTGAGCATCTTGTCGGTGAAACAAGACAGCTCTGAATATGCGGGAACATGGCCATGAATGATAAAGCACGGCTCAAGAGGTCTATTGTCTTTTTTCTGGTACCAAATTTTTCGATGATTGCTTTTGCTACGGCGATTGAGCCGTTGCGCATTGCTAATCGTATGCTCGGTTTTGAGGCCTATCGCTGGCGGCTGGCTTCCGCTGACGGCAAACCCGTTATGGCGTCCAGCGACATCGAGATTGCCGTTAATACCTCGCTGGATGACGAGCGCCGCAATCTGATCGGTGAAAACCGTCCGAGCATGGCCTTTGTCTGCTCCGGTGTGCATGTGGAAAGCTACCAGAATAAATCCGCACTGGCATGGCTGCGTGAATCCTACAATCGTGGCATTTCAGTCGGCGGCCTGTGCACAGGCGCACATATTCTGGCATCAGCCGGTCTGCTCTCAGGCAAGCGCTGCGCCATTCACTGGGAAAACCTGCCCGGCTTTTCGGAAACATTTCCGAAGGCTGAGGTCTATGCGGATCTGTTTGAAATCGACAGCAATCTTTACACCTGTGCAGGCGGTACCGCGGCACTGGATATGATGCTGAAACTGATCGGCGATGATTTTGATGAAAATCTGGTCAACAGCATCTGCGAACAGGCTCTGACTGACCGTGTACGCAAACCGCATGACCGTCAGCGTTTGCCACTGCGTGCACGTCTGGGCGTTCAGAATTCCAAAGTGCTGTCTATCATTGAAATGATGGAAGGCTGCCTCACTGAGCCGCTGTCTCTGCTTGATGTGGCTGGTAATGTCGGCCTGTCACGGCGTCAGATTGAACGCCTGTTCCGTCAGGAAATGGGACGTTCCCCTGCCCGTTATTATCTGGAAATCCGTCTCGACCGTGCCCGTCACCTGCTGATCCAGTCTTCCATGCCGGTGGTTGAAGTGGCTGTGGCCTGCGGCTTTGTCTCTGCTTCGCATTTCTCCAAATGCTACCGCGAGCTTTATGGCCGCTCACCACAGCAGGAGCGTGCGGACAGAAAACAGCTGATCGCTGCTTAAAACCAGTAAGAATAAAACAAAGGCCGGTTTTACCGGCCTTTTTGCTGTGTACTCAACAACATAAAAAACCACCGGCATCTCAAGAGAAATGCCGGTGGTTTTATCTCTGCATTATTGAGAGTTTTAAGCTCTCAGGCGCTCATTCTCAGGATCAAACGGTGATTCCTGCACAATGGTTGCCTTGTAATTTTTGCCCAGAATATTGATTTCCAGTTCGGTGCCGATAGCTGCATGTTCCGGCTTCACCATAGCCAGTGCGATGCTCTTATTGAGGCGCCATGCAAAGCCGCCATTGGTCGCGCGGCCGACCAGCTTGCCGTCTTTGTAAATCGCCTCGGAGCCACGGGCATCTGCATCATCAACATTATGCACTTCCAGTGTCACAAAATTCCAGCGCAGACCTTTTTCGCGGGCAGCAACAGCTGCATCACGGCCGATAAACTCGCCTTTATTCGGATGCACAAAGCGATCCAGACCGGATTCAAAGGCATTATATTCCACCGACATTTCACGCGGGATCAGACGATAGGATTTTTCAATCCCCATCGACAGCATGGCGCGGATACCAAACGGCTTGATACCGAATTCATCACCGGCTTCCATCACCAGATCATAGATCGTGTTCTGCTGTTCAATCGGATGATGCAGATCCCAGCCCAGTTCGCCGACAAAATTGACACGCAAAGCATGGGCAGTTGCCGTGCCGACACTGATTTCCTTACCCGTCAGCCAAGGGAAATCCTCATTGGACAGGCTGGTGCGGGTCAGTTTCTGCAAGACTTTACGGCTGTTTGGTCCTGCAAGAACCAGCACGCCATATTTCTGGGTGATCGGGCGCAGAATGACCGAACCGTCTTTCGGTGCCAGCTTATAGAGATAATCATGGTCGATATTTTCATAGGCACCGGCAGAAACCAGATAGAATGTGCCGGACTTCCACTCATAAACGGTGAACTCGCTCTGCACGCCACCCTGTGGTGTCAGCAGATGGCTCAGCGCCACACGACCTTGCTTCTTCGGCACACGGTTGGCCAGAATGCTTTCCAGCCACTGGCGGGCACCGGAGCCTGTCACTTCCATCTTGGCGAAAGCGGACATATCCAGCAGGCCGACATTATTGGTGACATTCTTCACCTCATTGCCGACATGCTCAAAATAATTCGAGCGGCGGAAGGACCAGAGTTCCTGTATTTTGCCATTGGCATCCGGATCAGGATGGTTTTGATTAAGCAACACATCCGGTTTGTCGAGCGATGCCACATCAATGG
>JAIRVW010000279.1 GCA_031253705.1 Brucellaceae bacterium | reverse complement strand
CCTGCACCTGGAAAGGTGAGCCGGTAACGCTTACTGTGACCGAATTCCTCATCCTTCACTCGCTTGCACAGCGCCCCGGTGTTGTGAAAAGCCGTGACGCGCTGATGGATGCGGCTTATGATGAGCAGGTCTATGTGGATGACCGACCGATCGACAGCCATATTAAGCGTCTGCGTAAAAAGTTCAAAGTTGTTGATGACGATTTTGAAATGATTGAGACGCTCTACGGTGTTGGCTATCGCTTCCGCGAAGCATGAGTGCTTCGCAATATAAAGAAGCCCGAGGCTTGAAAGCCTCGCAATATAAAAATACGAAGCGTAAAAGCCTCGTAATAGAGCAGATATAAAAGCACAGAGCGGTTATAATGCATTGCATGACCGCTCTGTCTTAGTCTCTGAAGGAACTGATCGCCCTCAATGGTCGCTGAAACGGAAAACAGAAGTACATTGCGTCGCAAGGAACGTCTTGCGCGCCGTCAGCGCTCGCTTGTCTGGCGCCGTCTGTTTTCACCGTTGCGCCGCACGCTGGGCAATTATGTTTTCTCCAGTCTGACCAAGCGTATTCTGTTTCTCAATCTGGCAGCTCTTGCAGTGCTGGTTTCGGGGATCATGTATCTCAACCAGTTTCGTGATGGTCTGGTGGATGCAAAAATCGAAAGTCTGCTGACGCAGGGCAAGATCATTGCCGCGTCCATTGCCTCTTCGGCAAGTGTTGATACCAATTCGATTATGATTGATCCGGATAAGCTGCTGGAACTGCAGGCCGGACAGAGCATTACCCCGTCACCGGATTCACCGGATAACTGGGAATTTCCGATCAATCCGGAAAAAGTGGCACCGCTGCTGCGCAGTCTGATTTCTCCGACCAGCACCCGTGCGCGTATTTATGATAATAATGCCAATATCCTGCTGGATTCCCGTCATCTCTATTCGCGCGGACAGGTGCTGAGCTATGATCTGCCGGAGCTGGATGAAGAAGATCAGAGCTTTGGCGAGCGGATCAGCACATGGTTCAATAATCTGATCAACCGCAACAGCCTGCCGCTCTATCAGGAGCCGCCGGGTGGTAACGGTTCGGTCTATCCGGAAGTGATTACTGCTTTGACCGGTTCTTCCGGCAAGGCGCAGCGCCGTAATGAAAAAGGCGAGCTGGTTGTCTCGGTCGCCGTGCCGATTCAGCGTTATCGTGCGGTACTCGGCGTGCTGCTGATGTCGACCGAGGGCGGTGACATTGATAAGATTGTTCGCGGTGAGCGTAATGCGATCCTGCGTGTCTTTGTTGTTGTATCGCTGGTGATGGTGATCCTGTCGCTGTTTCTGGCTTCCACCATTGCCAATCCGCTGCGCAGATTGTCGGAAGCAGCGGATCGTGTGCGTCACGGTATTAAAGGCCGCGTGGAAATTCCGGATTTCTCGGATCGTCAGGATGAGGTCGGGCATTTGTCCACCTCGATCCGTGATATGACGGATGCGCTTTATGCCCGTATTGAGGCGATTGAAAGTTTTGCGGCCGATGTCAGCCATGAGCTGAAAAATCCGCTGACATCTTTGCGCAGTGCGGTTGAGACGCTGCCTCTCGCCAAGACAGAGAGTGCGAAAACCCGCCTTCTGGATGTGATCCAGCATGATGTGCGCCGCCTCGATCGTCTGATTACTGATATTTCCGACGCGTCGCGGCTGGATGCCGAGCTTGCCCGTGAGCATACGGATCGTGTGGATATGCAGGCGCTGCTCAATAATATTGTGGCGGCGGCACGGGAAGTGCGCCGCAACAAAGTGGGCACGAAAATCCTGCTGGATATTGGCAAGCTGCCAAGTGGCGCAAAAGGTTTCTATCTGCCGGGGCATGATTTACGTCTTGGTCAGGTTGTCTCGAACCTGATTGAAAATGCCCGTACCTTTGTGCCGGAAGATAATGGTGAAATCCGCGTTTATCTGACCCATAAAGGTTCGAAAATTCAGGTTGTCATTGAAGATAACGGGCCAGGGATCGGCGCGGAAAATATTGAACGTATTTTCGAGCGCTTCTATACGGATCGCCCGTCTTCGGAAGCTTTCGGCCAGAATTCCGGCCTTGGCCTGTCGATCAGCCGTCAGATTATTGAGGCACATGGCGGCACGCTGACGGCGTCGAATATTCCTGATCCGGCTAATGCCGGTCATTGGCTTGGTGCGCGGTTCCTGATTGATCTGCCTGCAGAACTGCCTGAAAATACCAAGCGCCAGCGCACACAGGCAGCACAGAATACGGAAAACTGATGAAAGCAGCGGAGAAACGCATGAACAATTCCGAAAGTTTTGTGTTTCACGCCACGTCTCTGGTTCTCGGTTCTTACGGCATTTTACTGTGCGGCAGTTCGGGCTCCGGTAAATCATCTCTGGCACTGACTTTAATTGAGCGCGCCCATCAGGCAGGCCGTGTCGGCACACTGATTTCCGATGATCAGACTATTATCAGCAGAGAAGACGGTAAGCTGATTGCCACCACGCCTCCGGCCATTGCCGGTGCGATTGAAATTCGCGGTGCAGGCCTGTTTGAAGTTCCCTACCAGCAGCAGATCGGAA
>JAIRVW010000208.1 GCA_031253705.1 Brucellaceae bacterium | reverse complement strand
CCCTGCTTGTGGAACTGGTTGCGGCCGATTAAGCTCCCCGTTATCCGCGCGATGAAAAGCGTGATCTGGCAGGCATTATGCTGCCCGTTCTGACATTGCCGGCTTTGGCGGGAGACTGCGATTCGCTGCAATGTGCACGGGCGATAGAAGCGACGCTGTTTATGAAACGCTGGGGGCAGCAGTAATTCTGTCTGGTGTACAATATTTTTTAACGGCTGATTGATAATCAGTTATGCGTTTCAGTGCGGCATAACCGACGAAAGTCACGGGGGGCTTTATTTTTTGCTTGCACTGATTATTCTCGGTGCCAACATAGAAGGTCTGGCCGATCTTGAAAACCTGTGCTGACAGACAGGCAAAATCGGATACAGAGCTTGAAATTATCAACAGATGCCTGAACTTTGCGTTCAGATTGAGCTGAAGCAGCTTTGCGGCAGAAGCGACCAGCAGGAGCAGTTATATAATGATCGGACTCGTGCTTGTTACGCACGGAAGGCTGGCCGAAGAGTTTCACCATGCTGTTGAGCATGTTGTCGGCCCTCAGGAAAATTTCGAAACCGTTTGTATCGGTGCCGATGATGATATGGAAAAACGCCGGGAGGACATTGTCGCGGCGGTAAATAAAGCTGATCTCGGGCAGGGTGTTATCATTCTGACGGATATGTTCGGCGGAACACCATCTAATCTGGCAATTTCGGTGCTTGATGCAGGCAGGGTAGAAGTGATCGCCGGTGTTAATTTACCGATGCTGATCAAGCTGACCAGCGTGCGTCAGTCCGGTGATATGGAAGCCTCTTTGCGTGAAGCGCAGGATGCGGGTCGTAAATATATTAATGTTGCCAGTCAGGTACTGACGAGTAAGTAATAATGTCAGGTACTGATGGCTAAGTGCTTAAGTCGGTCTCTGGCGGGAATATCGCCTCTGTTTTTGCGGGAAGTAAAATATGGCTCAGGTTGCTGTCAGCGGATGTTATGAGCCTGATAAGGCGGAGAACCGCACATTCACGATTTTGAATAAGCGCGGGCTGCATGCGCGTGCTTCAGCAAAATTTGTGCAGCTGGTGGATAGTTTTGATGCGCATGTGCGTGTTGAAAAAGACGGCATGAGCGTCGGCGGTACATCGATCATGGGTCTGATGATGCTTGCAGCCTCTCCCGGTTGCTGCATTCAGGTGAGTGCCTGTGGTGTGGAAGCGGCAGCTGTGCTGGATGCTTTGGAGCAGCTGGTCGGCGATAAATTCGGCGAAGAATGCTGAAATCTTTTGCCTGAACTCTGAAAAGCACCGGTTTCCGGTGCTTTTTTATTGCCTGAATTTTCTTCGCATAAAGACATAAAGATTGCCTTATATTTTATTGAGCGCCTTTATCTGATCTGCTACAAATCCCTCATCGATGTTGTAACAACTGAAGGCGGAGTGCAGATGTCTGTATCGGGAGAATATATCATCAAGGATATCGGTCTGGCTGACTGGGGACGCAAAGAGATTGTCATTGCGGAAACAGAAATGCCGGGTCTGATGGCATCACGTGAGGAATTCGGGCCGAAGCAGATATTGAAAGGCGCACGCATATCCGGCTCTTTGCATATGACAATCCAGACGGCTGTGCTGATTGAAACATTGCAAGCATTGGGTGCGGAAGTGCGTTGGGCTTCCTGCAATATTTTCTCGACGCAGGATCATGCGGCTGCGGCAATCGCTGCACAGGGCACGCCGGTATTCGCCATTAAAGGTGAAACGCTCGAGGAATACTGGACTTATACGGATAAAATTTTCCAGTGGCCGGATGGCGAGCCTTCCAATCTGATCCTTGATGATGGCGGCGATGCCACCATGTATATTCTGATCGGTGCACGCGCTGAAGCCGGTGAAGATGTTCTGTCAAAACCGGGTAGTGAAGAAGAGGAAATCCTCTTCGCGCAGATCAAAAAACGTATGACAGAAACACCGGGCTTTTTTACCCGTCAGCGTGCGGCGCTTAAAGGCGTGACGGAAGAGACCACCACAGGTGTGAACCGCCTTTATCAGCTGCAGCGTGCCGGTCAGCTGCCTTTCCCTGCTATTAATGTCAATGACAGTGTGACCAAGTCGAAATTCGACAATAAATACGGCTGTAAAGAGTCGCTGGTAGACGGTATCCGCCGCGGCACCGATGTGATGATGGCTGGTAAAGTGGCGATTGTCTGCGGTTACGGCGATGTGGGCAAAGGCTCTGCCCAGTCACTGCTTGGTGCCGGTGCCCGCGTTAAGGTCACGGAAGTCGATCCGATCTGCGCCCTGCAGGCCGCTATGGACGGGTTTGAAGTGGTGACGCTGGACGATGCCGCCGCGGATGCGGATATTGTCATCACCACAACCGGTAATAAAGATGTCATCACCATCGAGCATATGCGCAAGATGAAAGACATGGTGATTGTTGGCAATATCGGCCATTTTGATAATGAAATTCAGGTTGGTGCACTGCGCAATCTGAAATGGACGAATATCAAGCCGCAGGTGGATATGATCACCTTCCCGGATGATAAGCGTCTGATCCTGCTGTCTGA
>JAIRVW010000193.1 GCA_031253705.1 Brucellaceae bacterium | reverse complement strand
CCATATTGGCAACAGCAATACGGATGAAACCGTCTGCCACGCTTTCCGGTGAACGATCATCGCCGATTTCATCAGCCATCTGCGTGAACAGTTCACGCACACGCTGTACATCCAGCGGCTTGTCCTGATCGGGACCAAAGATCGACGGGAAATAATCCGGAATCAATTTGCCGAGCATCACATTGGCATCGGTTACAGCCAGCGGGCCACCATTGCGGTAGCAGGCAGGCCCCGGATTGGCACCGGCAGAATCAGGACCAACGCGGAAACGACCGGCATCAAAATGCAGGATGGAACCGCCACCTGCAGCAACCGTGTGGATCAGCATCATCGGTGCGCGAACACGAACACCAGCCACTTCGGTCTCAAAAGCGCGTTCATATTCGCCGTCAAAATGCGCCACATCTGTCGATGTACCGCCCATATCAAAGCCGATAACCTGACCGAAACCAGCCGTTTCACCGGTACGTGCCAGACCAACCACACCACCGGCAGGGCCGGAGAGAATAGCGTCTTTGCCCTGAAACATATCCGCAGCCGTCAGACCACCGGAGGACATCATAAACATCACGTGCGCACCGGTGCGCTCAACATCCAGCTCACGGGAAACCTGCGCCACATAACGGCGCAAAACCGGAGACAAATAAGCATCAACAACAGTCGTATCACCACGGCCGACCAGCTTGATCAGCGGCGACACTTCATGGCTGACGGAGACCTGTTCAATGCCGATTTCACGGGCGATTTTAGCAACCGCGGCTTCATGGGCAGGGAATTTATAGGCATGCATGAAGACGATAGCGACAGCGTTATAACCTTCAGCTTTCAGTGCACGCAGGGCAGCTTCTGCCTGAGCCGGATCAAGCGGCAATTCAGTGCTGCCATCGGCCAGCACGCGCTCATCAATCTCGACAACACGGTCATAAAGCGCTTCCGGCTTGATGATTTCCGTTGCAAAAATATTCTTGCGTTCCTGATAACCGATACGCAGCGCATCGCGGAAACCCTTGGTGGTCACCAGTGCCAGCTTTTCACCCTTGCGCTCCAGCAGCGCATTGGTGGCAACGGTTGTACCCATACGCACTTCACCGATTGCACCGGTCGGTACCGGCTCACCGGTTTCAAGCCCCAGATGCAGGCGGATACCCTGAACAGCCGCATCCTTATAGGCAGAAGGATTCTCTGACAGCACTTTGCGGGCGTGGAGCACGCCCTGCGGGTCACGACCGATAACATCCGTAAATGTGCCGCCACGATCAATCCAGAAGTCCCAAGCCCCTGAAATCTCTTGTGTCGCTGCGCTCATTAATCGGCTCCCTCACAAAATTATGCCGTTATGCGAATTGTTTATTGGAAAACATAGTTTCATTTTATTGACAAAATGTCGATAAGATGGTGACATAAAATACACAGGATTGGGAGACTGGCAATATGAGCAGGAAAAAATCGCCGCCACCGGCAGAGCATCATGACGAGCCGTCAATGGCTGAAGTCAACCTGCCCAAGCACTTGCGCCCTGTCCCTTCCATCGGCCCTATTGTCTCTTCCGCACATCTGGCAGAAGGCGGCTCCACCGCTTTGTCCGAAGTGGAATATGGTTTGATTCTTGCGTCCCATGCATTCTCCCGCTGGATGGTACGCTGCATGGCCGCCGCAGGTTTGCCCGGACTCTCCCCGATTGAAATCCTGATCCTGCATTCCATCCGTCATCGCGGACGTGAAAAGAAGCTTGCCGATATCTGTCTGGTTCTGGATATTGAAGACACGCATATTGCGACCTATGCCCTGCGCAAGCTGGAAAATGCCGGTTTGCTGACCACCGGTAAGGCCGCAAAAGAAAAAACCGTCCGCATTACCGATAAAGGCGCTGAAGCCTGTGCGCACTATGCGCAGATCCGCGAGCGTCTGCTCGTGGATTCCACAGCCAATGCCCGCCCTTCGGAAGAAACCCTGTCGGAAGTGGCGGCTCTGCTGCGCTTTATGTCGGGTGCATTTAATCAGGCAGCCCGTTCTGCCATTACACTATAAGGATGACCGGAGTGAACGACGCACAGCTTCGCCAAACAGCTGAAACCCAGCCTTTGCTGGAAGTCAAAGATCTCTCGGTAGAGTTCGGCACCGCCCGCGTGGTGGAGAATTTGAGCTTTTCCGTTCGTTCCGGCCGCACAACGGCCATTGTCGGCGAGTCCGGTCCCGGTAAATCCATTACCTCTCTGTCGGTGATGCGTCTGGCAGATATGCTCGGTGCGAAATTCCCGACCGGTAAAATTCTTTTCACCGGCACGCAGGGACAGATGAACCTGCTCGAAGCCGAACAGAAAACCATGCGCAGCATTCGCGGCAAAGAAATTGCCATGATCTTTCAGGAGCCGATGACCTCGCTCAATCCGGTTTTCACCATTGGTGACCAGATTGCCGAAGTGCTGATGCTCCATGAAAAAATGGGCAAGAAAGCCGCTTTGAAAGAAGGCCAGCGCCTGCTCGAAATGGTACGCCTGCCGGATGCACAGGGTATGCTCAGCCGTTTCCCGCACCAGCTTTCCGGTGGTATGCGCCAGCGTGTGATGATTGCGATGGCACTGGCCTGCCGTCCGAAACTGCTGATTGCCGATGAGCCGACCACAGCCCTCGACGTCACCATTCAGGCGCAGATTCTGCACATCATCCGCGATCTCCAGAAAGAACTGGAAATGGCCGTGATCTTCATCACCCATGACATGGGCGTTGTCGCGGAAATGGCCGATGATGTGGTGGTGATGTGGAAGGGTAAAAAGGTAGAAGAAGGCGCGGTCAGCGATATTTTCGCCAATCCGCAGCATCCTTATACCAAAGTGCTGCTGTCAGCCGTGCCGAAACTCGGCAGCATGGCTGGTGAAGATTTCCCGAAGCGCATGCCGGTCACAATTCTGGAAGATAACAAGCCGGTTCTGGTCGGTGAAACCCGCATTCAGGACACTGCCCGGCTCGATGAAGCACCGCTCTTGTCAGTGCGTGATCTGTCGGTACGCTTTAATATCAAGAAGAATATGTTTGGCCGCACAACCCATGTATGTAATGCGGTTTCACAGGTCAGCTTCGATATTCATCCGGGTGAAACTTTGGCACTGGTTGGTGAATCCGGCTCCGGAAAATCCACAATCGGCCGCACAATCCAGCAATTGCAGAACCCGCTCTCCGGCGACATGCGTTTTAACGGCAAAGCCTTCTCGGAAATGAGTTCTGCAGAACGCTTCCGCATGCGTCAGGAAGTGCAGTATATTTTTCAGGATCCGTTTGCCTCGCTTGATCCGCGCAAAACCATCCGTTTCTCGATTGCCGAACCGATCCGCACCCACGGCCTTATCCTTGATGAGGCAGCGATCACCAAGCGCGTTGACGAATTGCTGGAACGCGTGGGCTTGAGTTCCGCCGTTGCCGGACGTTATCCGCACGAATTTTCCGGTGGTCAGCGCCAGCGCGTCTGTATTGCCCGCGCACTTGCTTCCAATCCGAAGCTGATTATCGCCGATGAAGCGCTCTCCGCGCTCGACGTTTCTATTCAGGCACAGATCATCAATCTGTTTATGGATCTGCAGAAAGAACATGGTCTCGCTTATCTCTTCATCAGCCATGACATGGCTGTGGTGGAGAAGATGAGTCACCGCGTGGCTGTGCTTTATCTCGGCCAGATCATGGAACTCGGCTCGCGCCGTCAGGTGTTTGAAACACCGTCCCATGATTATACCCGCCGCCTGCTCTCGGCCGTTCCTGTCGCCGATCCGCTGGCGCGTACCAACCGCGCAATGCTGGAAGGCGAAATTCCGAGCACAACACGCCGGATCGAGGACAAGCCGGTGATCTGGCAGCATGAAGAAATCGCCAAAGGGCATTTCATTGCCCGCAGTGCATAAAATCTAACATCTGTTTCATTGTTTACAAAAGGGGAGTCGAGATTATGAAGCTTAAAGCATTATTCACAGCGCTGACTGTCGGCACAGCATTGTCTGCTGTTGCCCTGTCATCCGCACCGGCATTCGCTGCCGGTAAAATGACCATATCCTCACCGCAGGATCCGGGCAGTTGGGATCCGATTGACACATTTCTGGTCAACTGGGCATCTGTCGCCACCAATATTTATGACGGTCTGGTCTACCGCACTCCTGATCTGAAAATCGTACCGGCGCTCGCCACCTCGTGGGAAGAGCTGGACGAAGGCAAACGCATCCGTTTCCACCTGCGTGAGAATGTAAAATTCCACAATGGCGAACCTTTCAATGCGGAAGCTGTCAAATTCACCTTTGAGCGTCTGCTCGGTGATGAAGGTGCCAAAGGCCCGCAGCGCTCCAACTATATTGTGATTGAAAAAGTAGAAGTCATCGACGACAAGACTGTCGATTTCCACCTGAAAGCAACCGATCCGGTTCTGATGACCAAGCTCGCCGGTTACGGCGCGATGATCGTGCCGCCAAAATATATTCAGGAAAAAGGCGATGATTTCTTCAACGCCAATCCTGTCGGCACCGGCCCGTTCAAAGTCACCAGCTACAAGCCAAAAGTCGGCATTCAGATGGAAGCTTTTGCTGACCATTGGGGCGGCGCACCAAAGCTGTCAGAACTTGAATACCGCTTCATCACCGAACCATCGACCGCCGTTGCCGAATTGCAGGCAGGCCGCGTTGATCTGGTGATCCCGCCGACAATTCCGATCGGCATGATCCCGACCATCGAAGCTGATCCTAAGCTGGCGATTGTCACCACTGCCGGCCCGACCGTTTATTCGCTGCGCTATAATACCCGCGACGGTATTACTGCTGACGAACGTGTACGTAAGGCGCTGATCCTCGGCGTTGACCGCGACACCATCATCAAATCCATTCTCGGTGGTCAGGCTGAACCGATTGCCAGCCTTCAGGGCGCCCTCTCCTTCGGTTATGATGCCGAAATGAAGCCGCTGCCATATGATCCGGAAGGCGCGAAGAAGCTTCTGGCAGAAGCCGGTGTTAAACCGGGTGCAGCCGTCCAGATCGACATTCGCGGTAATGATGCAACATTCAACGAAGTTGTACAGGCTGTTTCCAGCTATCTGCAGATCATCGGCATCAATGCGACCATCAAGCCATATGAAACCAACGTATTGCTGAACGACATCATTCCGCAGGGTAAAACCGGTGCGATGTTCCAGCAGTCATGGGGCGGCTGGACATTCGATTACGATAATACCGCTTATTCCATGTATCACGCCGGTGAAAAATGGAACCCGTATGACAATGATGCGAAAATGAATGAGCTGCTGGAATCCCAGCGCGCCATTACCGATCGTGCCAAGCGTGAAGAAATCCTCAAGGAAATCGCAAAATACGCAGCCGACCGCGCATTGGAAATGCCGCTTTACAATCTCAAAGCGATTTACGGCATCAACAAGCGCGTGAAAGATTTCGTACCGGCACCGGACAGCCGTCTGCGCCTCACCGAAGTCAGCGTTGACTAATATAGCAATAAACCGCGCCGGTCATTTTTACCGGCGCGGTATTTCCTTGATCTTATAAAGGATAAGAATTTTGGCCGGATTTCTGATCAAACGAATTTTACAGGCGATCTTCGTCGTCATTGTCGTGACTTTGACCGTCGCTTTCGCAATCCGTATGACCGGTGATCCGGCGCTGATGCTCACTCAAGGTGCGGGCAGCGTAACCGAGGCCGATCTGGAGCGCATCCGTGAAGGTCTGGGTCTGAACCAGCCTTTCATCGT
>JAIRVW010000184.1 GCA_031253705.1 Brucellaceae bacterium | reverse complement strand
GCCATCGGTGATATCAACTGGTATCCGGGCAAGCTCAAGCTCATCCTCTCCGGCTTCCATGAAGCCGCGCTGATGACACAGGCTGCCAAGCGCATTATCAGCCCGGGTGAACGCGTTGTGTTCCAGTACACAACGTCTTCCACCAGTCTGCAGAAGAAGCTGGGCGTTAATTAAAAAAGCGCCATGCCGGTCTGTAAATGGCCTGACACTTTTTGCTCCGGCGTTTGAATGTGAGTGAAATGAACAAAAAAGCCCTGCATTTTTCGATGCAGGGCTTTTTTTGTCTGAAGCTATCTCAGGATTTCTTCTGCTGCTGGTAGCGCTTTTCAAGGCTGTTAGTAATCAGTCTTTCAAAACGTGTTTCAAAATTCACTGTTTCAACCAGATCAAAATGCTGCTGTGCCTTATCGTGGCTGGCGAAAACCTGATTGGTGATTTTGTCGACATTGGCGCGCAATGTGGCGCAGTCACGTTCATTGCGCATGGCGCGAATCCGGTATTCCAGCTCTGACGCATGAGAACGCGCAATTACAATATGGCTCTCTTCATGACGGCGGATATCTTTCACCAGCACGTCCCAGACCATTCTTGTATCAGCACTAGCACGGCGGCGGTTCTTCCAGCTTGGCAGGGAGACTGTGGCCGTCACATTGGCTCTGACATCAGAGATACGGCAATATTTGCCGTCATAGCGATATTTCACACGGGCATCAAAAGCGATTTTCGTAGCCCCCGGATGGCTTTCGCCGCCATCGCCAAGTTTAGGACCGTTCTTGGCTAGCGATCTGTCCAGCTGTTCAGCCGTTTTGCCATAAACCGGAAAATAGCGGTATTTACGTGTAACCGAGGCAGCATCTGCATTGCTTGCCATTAAGGTGCCGGATAACAGAACCAGACCGGTGAGGGTGAGCGAGAGGTATTTTCCGGACATGCCTGTTCCTTTATTGAGAGGGTTCTTTGGGTGAACACTCTGGTTTCACTGGTTCTAACATAAAATGCGGCAGAAATGTCTCCTGTTGCATATCTGGTGTTGAACCACCGGCTGTTATCGTTCCATGAAATGTGTAAAGAACTTATGGCCTGTTTGAAAAGCAAAACAATTTTAAAAGGTTAATTCCGAATATGATTAAGAGTTTCCCTATAAAGAGAGAATGGCGGCTGGCGCACGGGCGGGTTCTGGAAACCGGCGCACAGGCGCTGATCATGGGAATCCTCAATATTACACCGGATTCTTTTTCCGACGGCGGCAACTATGAGTCTGTCGATTCAGCGCTGTGTACGGCACGCACTATGCTTGATGACGGGGCTGCTATTATCGATGTGGGCGGTGAGTCGACCCGTCCGGATGCAGCGCCAGTCTCCGCCCAGCAAGAACAGGATCGCGTGCTGCCGGTGATTGAGGCTCTGGCGCGGGAAACCGGCTGCCTGATCTCTGTGGATACCTATCGCGCACAAACCGCGAAGCTGGCTGTTGCGGCCGGTGCGCATATTGTCAATGATGTCTGGGGTTTGCAGAAAGAGCCGGATATTGCTGATCTTGCTGCTGAAACCGGTGCAGGGCTGGTGATCATGCATACAGGACGCGACAGGGAGGTTGCTGCGGATGTGATTGCAGATCAGCATCTTTTCCTGCAGCGTTCTTTGGAGATTGCGGCAGCTGCCGGTGTTGATCCGCAGCAGATTATGCTTGATCCGGGTTTCGGCTTTGCCAAAGATACGCAGCAAAATGTGGAGCTGATGGCGCGTTTTGCTGAATTGCAGAGCTTCGGTCTGCCATGGCTGGTGGGAACATCGCGTAAGCGTTTTACCGGTGCCGTTAGCGGTCGTGAAATTGCCGCGGAAAGAGACGCGGCAACGGCGGCAACCAGTGTTATGCTGCGCCTGAGCGGTGCGGATATTTTCAGGGTTCACAATGTGGCGCTCAACCGCGATGCACTATCTGTGGCGGATGCAGTTTTAAAAGCTGCGCAGCCGCAGAAAAAAGCATGAACCGGAATTGAAAATTGCGCTATAGTCCGCAGCGGTTTCTCTGCGGACAGGCAGAATTTATGGTTATGAATGGTTGATTTCATAACGCAGCAGTAAAAGAAATGAGGGCTTTTTGTACACGATCCGTATGATGAATTGCGCGTTTTTTGCGCATCACGGCGTTTTTGACGAAGAAGAAAAGCTCGGTCAGCGTTTCTATGTGGATGCCGTACTCACCGTTGATCCGGGTGACTCGCTGGAGAATGATGATATTGATAAGACCGTGCATTACGGTATTGTCTTCAACATGATTGAGAAGATTATTACCGGTAAACGCCGTTATCTGATTGAGGCTTTGGCACTGGATGTGGCTAAAGCGCTTTGTGCTGCGTTTCCGCAAATTCAGCAATCCGAAATCACTGTCCGTAAACCGAATGCGCCGGTTGCCGGTGTGCTGGATTATGTTGAAGTGACGGTCGGGTGGCCGCATAGATGAAGGCACGCGAGGTTCATAAAGCCTGGCTGTGTCTGGGCGGTAATATCGGAAATGTCGTGCAGACAATGGCACAGGCTTTGCAACTGCTGGATGAACGGCAGGATGTGAGAGTTGTTACTGTTTCGCCGGTTTTCCGCACGCCGCCCTGGGGAAAGACGGATCAGGACTGGTTTTATAATGCCTGTGCTGAAATCTCGACAATTTTAACACCGCCGGAATTGCTGGACGTAACCCAGACTATTGAGCGGCGATTGAAGCGGGTGCGCAGCGAGCGCTGGGGACCGCGCACGATTGATATTGATATGCTGGCATATGAGCGGGTTTTTGCTCTGGAAATGCCGGCCTTAACCCTGCCGCATCCGCGCATCGAGCAGCGCGCTTTTGTACTAGTGCCGCTGGCAGCGATTGCACCGGATCTGAAAATTCGCGGGCAGATCGTCTCTGATTTGTTGCAGAAGGTGGATAGCAGCGAAATTCAGCGCATGAGCTACGGCCATCGCTGGTGGCAGGATACGGCGCTGTAAAG
>JAIRVW010000143.1 GCA_031253705.1 Brucellaceae bacterium | reverse complement strand
TGGTCTGATCAAACGCAGTGAAAAACAGGCTCTGGTTGAAAAACTGCTGGAAACAGTTGGTCTTGATCCGTCGATGGCCAATCGCTATCCGCACCAGTTTTCCGGTGGGCAGCGCCAGCGTATCGGCATTGCGCGCGCCTTGGCTGTGAAACCGGACTTTCTGATCTGTGACGAGAGTATCGCAGCGCTGGATATTTCAATTCAGGCGCAGGTTATCAACCTGTTCATGGATCTGCGTAAAAGCCTTGATCTGACTTACCTGTTTATCAGCCATGATCTGAGTGTGGTCAGCCATATCGCCGATCGTGTTGTGGTTATGTATCTGGGGCGTATTGTTGAAAGCGGCTCGGCTGCAGAGATTTTCGACCGGCCTAACCATCCTTATACCGCTGCGCTGCTCTCGGAAGTGCCGCGTATTGATCGCCGCCACCGCGCTTATAATCCGATCAAAGGTGAGATTCCTTCACCGATGAGCCCGCCTTCCGGCTGTCATTTTCATCCGCGCTGCCCGCACGCTTTTGAGCGATGCAAGCTGGAGCGCCCGCAATTGCGCGTTGTGGATGGTCAGCATGAAAGCGCCTGCCACCTTAACGATCTCGAAAACCGTCCTGATTTTGCAAATACCGATGACAAAGGGGAGAAATTGTCATGAAACTCGTCAAAAATTTAAGCAAAGCCGTAATCGTCACCGCACTTTTGGCCAGTTCAGCTTTGACTGCTTTTGCCGATAATATCGTCATTGGCCGTGCGAATGAGCCGTCGGCGATTGATCCGCAATTTTCGCGCACCGGCAATAATCAGATGACTGCGGATAATATGTTCGACACAATGCTGTCGACCGATGCCAATCTGCAGATGCATCCGAGTCTGGCGACAGAGTGGAAGAATATTGATCCGCTGACATGGGAAATTACGTTGCGTGAAGGTGTGACATTCCATAATGGCACGCCGTTTACCGCTGAAGATGTGATCTTTTCACTCAACCGTACGGATAAAGTGCCGAACAGCCCTGCTCCTTTCACCGATGTGGTGAGCTCGGTTGCTAAGGTTGAGAAAATCGACGACCACAAAATTCGCGTCACTACCAAGGCACCTAATCCGGCGCTGATGGAGCAGATCGGCCGCGTTTTCATTATCTCGAAAGCGGCTGCTGAAAATGCCACGCTGGAAGATTTCAATTCCGGTAAAGCGGCGATCGGTACCGGTGCCTATCAGTGTGTCGAATGGAAACCGGCGGAATCTCTGAAGCTGAAAGCCTATGAAGGCTATTGGGGCGAAAAACCGGATTATGACACGGTGGAATATCGCTTCATCGCCAATGATGCAGCGCGTACGGCTGCACTGTTGTCAGGCTCGGTTGATCTGATTGATGCGGTATCGCCGTCGGATATCGTGCGTCTTGAGGGGCAAAAAGGCTTCAAGGTTTTCCCGATTGACTCCGGGCGTCTGGTCTATCTGGCTTTGAGCATGCGTGATGATACAGCGCCGGGCGTGGATGATTTGTCCGGTAAGCCATTGAACCCGAACCCTTTCCGTGATGCACGCGTGCGTCAGGCAGTTTCCATGATGGTTGATCGCAAACTCATGGTTGATCGTATTCTCAATGGTTCCGGTGTGCCGTCAGCACAGGTCGTACCTTCGGTACTGGGTGGTTATGCGGAGGATTTGCAGCCACAGCCTGCGGATGTTGCAGGCGCCAAGAAACTGCTTGCTGATGCCGGTTTCCCTGAGGGTTTCGGCATTACGCTCTATTCTTCAAACAACCGTTTCCCTGGTGACGGCGATATTGCACAGGCAATGGGACAGATGCTGGCGCGTGGCGGCCTGAAAGTAAACGGCGTTAAAACCCAGCCTTATAATGTCTATGCGGCGGCTGCGACCAAGGGTGAATTCGGTGCGTTTATTTTCTCGCTGGGTGCATCCACACCAAATTCGGAAGCCAATCTGCGCTCACTGTTGCAGAGCTATAATAAAGATGCAGGCACCGGCGGTTTTAACCGGATGCGCTATGCCAATCCGGAATTTGATGCCGCGCTTAAATCCGCGATGGAAGAGTTCGATCAGGCCGAACGCATGAAAAAACTGCAGGAAGCCACCCGCATCGCCATGAAAGATCAGGCGATTGTGCCGCTCTATTTCCAGAAAATTTACTGGGCTTCGCGTGACGGCATCGATTTCACGCCAAACCTTGCAGAACGCACCATCGGTCAGGATGTCCGGAAAGCAAAATGAATTTTATTGCCAATAAATTGACGCCGGCGACCGAGGTAGCCGGTGATGTGATTGTTCATCGTAATGTGATGATTGCCATGCGCGACGGTATCCATCTGGCGACAGATATTTATCGTCCGGCAGTCGATGGTGTTCCGGTTGAAACGGCATTGCCGGTTATTCTGGAGCGCACTCCATATAATAAAGCAGGCACACCGCGCACAGAATTGTCGCTGAAGAACCCTGTTTCCATGTCACGCCCCGAGCTTGCCATTCATCTGGTGCGCAAGGGTTATATTGTGATCTGGCAGGATTGCCGCGGTCGCTATGACAGCGAAGGTCATTTTACCAAATATCTCTCCGAAGGGGAGGATGGTTATGACACAATGGTGTGGGTTGAAGCGCAGCCGTGGAATAACAGCCGCATCGGGACGATGGG
>JAIRVW010000440.1 GCA_031253705.1 Brucellaceae bacterium | reverse complement strand
AAAAGCCCCGCCTGAAAGTTTCAGGCGGGGCTTTTATTTGGTGCCGGTTCTTTATTTGGCCGGCTGGACTTCCATCATGCCCATTGCACCACGGGCGAAATATTGCGGACGATACATATCCTCCACATGCGGTGCCGGATGCGCATAGACACCCGGTGTAACCGCACGCACAATATAGGCCACAGTATATTCACGGGCATCACCGCCGTTGCTGTCAAAGGCCGCAACAAAACGATCGCTGCGGAATTCGCTATGAGCAACTGAAGTCGGGCTCAGCCAGTCAAAGTTACTCAGATCAGCACTGTTGACGATACGCGGATTATCAATCTCAAATCCGGCAGGCAGCAGATCGGTGATCAGAATACGGGATGCCCAGTTATTATCTTCCACGACTTTCAGAACAACCACATAGCGTTCGTTCTGCTGGACTTCAGAAGCACTGACTTCACTACCGTCGAGCGTGTAATAAGCACGGCCGATGCTGTAACCATTGCCACCCGCCGGTGGTGCTTCCGCAGGCGTTGCCACAGTGGTAATCACAGCCGTCACCGGTTTTTCACCCGTATTGCCAATCGTCACCGGAGCCGCTTCCAGCTGCTCACCGGTCAGGGTTTCAGACAAGGCACCCTGACGGGCTTCACCATTCAGCGAAAGTGTCAGATTGGCATCATCCTCTTTCAGACCTTTGGCGGCCAGCAGCAGCCATGCCTGTTCCTGCGTGCTCATATAGCGGGTTGAATTGCTCAGACCACCAACCAGCTTAGTCAGCTCCGGCACAATAGACGGTACCGGACGGCTTTCAGCAGCCAGTGCAAGAATAGCCGCGCCATCACGCAGGTCGGAACCATAATCGGAACGCGACAATGAAGAACCGCCCTTCTGCGACAGACGATAAGCCGAGGCAAAGGCACGTTCAGAACGGGCACCGTCACCGTAGAGCGCAAGGCTGGCGCCAAGCTGGGCACGGGACAATGGCGACGCAAACTCTTCCAGACGGGTATCGACATAGTAACGCAGATCCGCGATGGAAGCGCGACGGTTGCGCGACAGAACATAGAAAGCATAGGCAATGGCATTGCCGTTATCCTTGACGGATACGTCATAGGCCAGTGCATTCTGCAAATTATCCAGCGCCAGTACCATCGACTGCTGCGGCACCGCATAATTCTGTTCACGGGCACGGGTCAGGAAATCTGTGACATAGGCATCCAGCCACAGATCACCGCTGTCCGGAGACCAGAGACCGAAGCTGCCGGAAGAGGACTGATTGTTCAGCACCTTGTAAACAGCACCCTGAATACGCTCGCGCAATTCATCTTCGCCGTCTTTCAGAGGCAGACCGGCCTGCTTGGCCAGTTCACTCATATAGAGCAGCGGCAGCGCACGGCTGGCTGTCTGTTCGGTACAGCCATAAGGATAGCGGTCGAGCGCGGTCAGCATGCCCGGAATATCAAAACCGGAAGCATTGGAAACCGTGATACTGACCGAAGCACCATCCATACGATGATCAGCAAGCAGTTCCTTATTGATCACCAGCGAACCGTTGACTGCTGCCAGTGTAACCTCTTTACGTGTGGTCTCCGGCAGGGAGGCGGCACGAACCGGCAGGATCAGATCCTGCGAAACGGTCAGACCGCTTTCATGGATCAGCTGAACGGTCAGTTCCGCAATACCGGCTTTTTCTGCACGCAGCGGCAGGGTCAGATCAGTTTTCTGTCCCTGTTCCAGCGTAATCGATGCCGGAGCCTGATCCTGCACCACAGAAACCAGACCGGAACCGGCAACGCTGACAGTATATTTACCGGCAGGGCCATCCGTATTGGCAATATCAAGACGCAGCTGTGCCTGATCATCCGGCGCCATGAATTTCGGCAGCGCGGCCGTCACCACAACAGGATCGCGGATAATCACATCCGACTGCGCGTTACCAACAGCGGTTTTGGTCCATGCAACAGCGCTGACGCGGGCAGTACCGTTGAACTGCGGAATATCAAAGCTGACATTGGCTTTGCCATCCGCGCCGACTTCAACTGGTCCGGCAAAGAATGCCACCAGTTTCTGGGTCGGGGGCGAACCTTCAACGGCCATTTGTGCGCCGTCACCACCGGTGCGCAGACGTCCCATCTGGCCGAGTGCGCCGTCAATCAGACGACCGTAAAGATCGCGGATTTCAATGCCGAGCTGACGCTGGCCGAAATACCAGCCGGCCGGATCAGCCGGTGTGTGACGGGTCAGATTGAGAATACCCACATCCACAGCCGAGATCATCACATAGGCCTGATCACCGGATTTCATACCACCGATGGAAACCGGAATGGTCAGAGGCTGACGCGGTTCGGTTTTCTCCGGTGTTTCAATCCGTACGGAAAGCTTGCGCTCTGCCGGATCAATGGCGAGCCAGCGAATACCGATGGCACGCGCAGGCATACGCGTTTCCTGTGCTTCACCCGGACGATAGAGGCTGGCTGTAATATACGCACCTGCGCCCCATTCACCGCTGACCGGAATGTCCACTTCCGTGCCTTCGGCAGGAACGGAAACTGTTTTGGTCATCAGCAGGCTGTCGGCACCGACCGTCACCAGCAGCTCACCGGCAAAGCGCGGAGAGACTTTCAGCTTGGCAGTTTCGCCGTCGAGATAAAGATCTTTATCCAGCGCCACTTCCAGACCGTCAGGTGTTTCAGTGGAACGGGCTTCAACATACCAGCCTGCATAAAATTCAAAGCTGCTCTGCGGACCGTCAGGATCAGAAGTCGTCACTTCAAGACGATAGCGTCCCCACTCCACAGGCACCTGAATTGTACCGGCATTCTGTTCATCGGTCGAAACAGTACCGTCAGCAACTTTTTTGGTAAGCGTAACCGGCTCATAATTCCATGAGCTGCCGCTGCGATACCACTGATAATTGCGCTCGACTTTCACCAGCGTCCATTCCAGACCGTCTTCGGCCAGACGCTTGCCATTCGCATCGCTGACAATAACCGAGAGCTTGGCATTGCTGTTTTCAGCCAGATTGCTGCTGTCAAATTCCGGTTTGATACCGATCATCGCGCTGTCAGAGGCAACCGGCAGGTTCAGTCTGCGTTCAACCGCACGACCGCCGCCTTCACGCATACGTACAACAATATCCGCGCTCAAACGCTGCGTTGTCACCGGCAGATCGGTGAGCAGAACCGGTATCTCCGCTTTACCGTCCGCACCCAGTACCGGCAGGTCTTCAAGCGTGGTACGGGTATCTTCCGGCTGATCTTCATCCGCAAGACCGAACACATAATTCGGGAACAGATCCCATGAACGGGTCGGACGGAGATTAACCTCACCTTCAAGGGTCAGACCGGCGGCAGGCGCACCGTAAAGATAGCGGCCATCCACTTTCACGATCGCCGGTTCACCGGCGCGGATTTCTTTCGCATCCGATGTCAGATCAAATTCAGTCCTGTCCGGCTCGAAATCTTCTACCAGAAACTGTTTTTCAGCCAGCGGCGCTGCTTTCGGATCGCTCAGAATGCGCAATGTCCATGTACCGCGCATGGCATTATCCGACAGCGGCAGTTCCACGGCATGGCCGCCTGCAGCCTGCGAAGTGCTGACAATCGCACGGTCTTCCACGCCATCCGGACGCAGGAAGGAGAAGGTCAGCGGCAGGTTTTCAACAGCCTTGGCTGAGCTGTCACGCACCAGTGCGGCAGCGTGAACCGTTTCACCGACGCGGTAAATACCACGCTCGGTCCAGCCATAAACATCAAGCGCACCCGGTGCCGGACGACCCGACACACCACGATCCGACAGATCAAAGCCTGCGCGTTTCATATCGAGGAAAACATAATCTTCCTCGCCGTTCGCGCCCTTGCTGCGGGCTGTCAGAATAGCCGGTGTCATTGCTGCAGTCCCGCGCATCAGACCGGCGGTAAATGTCGCACGGCCGTCACTATCGGTTGTTGCAGTGCCGAGCACTTCATTATTGGTTGCAAGCAGCTGCAGTTCCACACCGCTCATCGGTTTGGCAGTGGCCAGCGAGCGGGCGAACACATTGAGACCGTCTTCACCGGCATAGGTTGTCAGACCGGTATCGGACACGAGGAACCACTGGGTAGCCTGCGACGCCCAGAAATCAGGCTTTGAACCTGCAACCTTGGCCGTCATAATATAGATACCGGGCTTACGCTGCGGCAGCGCTTCGTCAACCGGAAATGCCGAGACGATTTCCTTGTTCAGATCACTCTCAACATCCAGCTGGCCGGTATAAACCTTTTCACCCAGCGTATTGACGATCTCTGAGGCTGCATAGCCGTCCATCTGGCCAAAGAAGTTCAGACCATCCATCGAACGCGTCAATGCACGTTCACCGACGCGATAAATTTCAAGATCAATGGTTTTCACATTGATGCTGACCAGCGGAATACCGCGACGCATGGTGCTTGGCAGCACAAATGCATCACCATTGAAGCGCACAGTCGGGGCGCGGTCACGAATATAGATATTCAGCGCAACCGGTGTTTCAATCATTTCGCCGATTGCGGCAGGCAGGCCGGAGCGCAGACCAATGCGGTAATTTTTGCCGTGCTGCAGACCTTCAATACAGATCTGACGGTCTTTAGCTTCCACACCTTTCGGGCTGGCATCATCAACGGTGACAAAAGAAGCGTAATCAATGCCGCTTTTAATCAATGCCTCAGAAAACTGAACACAGATGCGCGGATTGGCACTGTCGCTGTCGACCGTATGCTCCAGCACGCGGAAACCTTTGCGCACGCGCAGCTCTTCATAGGCAGCACTGATTGCTGTAGAATTTTGCAAAGCAAGGCTGGCTTTATAAGCATCCATCGCCGGACGGAAATTATCCCGCAGTTCCAGTGCCTTGGCCATATTGGACAAGGCTTCCGCGCGGTCAGAAACCGTACGGCTGAACTGATAGGCAATAATCGCCGAAGATGTTGCGGCACGTTTGATCTGCCAGTCGCTATCCGTTCTCTGAGCAGCGCCCAGAGTAGCGCGGCTCAGACCCTGCCAGACTTCGCTGTTGGATTTTGCGACCGGTACGATTTTGGCAAAATCAATAATTGCCCCGCCAAAGTCCTCGGAATCCAGAACACGCTGTGCAGCACGGATCAGTTTTGTCACATCACCGGAAGGCTTTTCAGCGCTTCTCAACTGGTTCTGATAGGTACGAGCTTCATCCAGCATGCTGGCCGGTACAAAAGTCAGTGCAGCCGGTGCTGCAAGCTCGGCTTCCATGGCAGCGGCGTCCAGCACCTTACCTGCCACAGCGCCGTCAACCACATTGAGCGTACCGTAATTGGTTTTCAGAAAACACCACTGCGCTTTGGTATTATAGGTAAAAGCGCGGCATTGTTCGTCTTTCAGACAGATATTCTGACACTGATCCAGACTGACATCTTTGGCAGTCCGCAGATCATAACCGGGATAGTCCCCGTTCTGCGTCGTTTCTATCGTCCTTGTTCCGTTTTGGTTGCTTTGTGCCCATACTGCCTGAGCAGATAAGGTGAGCGCGGCGGACATGATAAGGCCAGTAAAGACGGCACGCATCGACATCGGGATTCTCCGGTCAATTAAATTTGAACCAGCATGAAACTTGTCAGCACGCTCTTGTCAAGTCAGCCATCCGAACAAGTCACGCATCATGCAGGCTTTTAAATATGAAATTTCAGTAACATATGCATTGTTAGCCATCCTCAGTAATTTTCAGATGACCCTCATCCGTTTTTATTCTAAGAAGGAACCTCTTTAAAGCACTTCCGGTAAAACTGCGCAGCGGTTTTGCGTAAGGACAATGCGAATAATAAAGAAATAGAGCGGTTCAAACAATTCAATTGTCTATAGAACCGCTTTAAGACATGTGAATGACTATTGCGGAATTTTTCTATGGAACTGAAGTGGCTCGAAGATTTTCTCTGCCTGTCACAACACCTGAATTTCTCCCGCGCGGCTAATGAGCGGCATGTCACACAGTCAGCGCTCTCGCGCCGGATCAGACAGCTTGAGGCATGGGTCGGCGTTCCGCTGATTGATCGCACCACCTATCCGATCCGTCTGACACTCGCAGGACAGAGCTTTCTTGCACGCGCACATGACGCGGTCGGTCTGCTGACCCATGCGCGTGATGAACTGAGCGCGCGTTATACGCCGATGCTCGAAGTGCTGTCTTTCGCAACGCTCAACACTTTGTCTCTGACGTTTTTTCCCGCATTAATGGCGGAGATTGAGAAAAACGGAGATAATTTCAGAACCCGTTTCTCCGATCCGCATCCGTCTTTTCTCGGCAATGTCTCTACATTGCTCAACGGTAATTGCGATTTTCTGCTAACCTATTCCCATCCGTCTGTCAGCCAGATGGAAGATCTCAAAAATTTCCCCTATCTCTCACTCGGCCATGAGAAAGTCATTGCGGTCAGCGCGGCAGATGGCGCCGGACGACCGATGCACCGTTTAGAAAACAGCACCTTGCCGACCGAATATCTGCGCTACCGCGATACGACATTCTTTGCACAGGTTCTCGATCCGCTTGTCGAAAACCGCGGCCTGAAACTCAATATGGTCTATGAAAACGGTATGGCTGTCGGCCTGAAAGCCATGGCGGTTTCCGGTCAGGGCGTTGCATGGATTCCGAAAAGTCTGATCCCTGATGAATGGAAACGCGGTATTCTGGTGCGTGCCGGTGATGAGGCTTACGATCTGGATGTGGAAATCCGCGTCTATCGTTCGCAGCGTTTCCGCACCGACTATGCCGAGCGCTTCTGGCGGCGCGCTTCTGCCCTCGCCGCCAGAGAGATTGACTGGTTTGCCTGAAGTTCAGGCGCTGAAACACGCTTTCAGCGCCCGTAAATTTTCGGCCTGATCCAGCTTCAGCAGATCGTCATAGAGAGCGGAAGCACTTTCCAGTGCACCACAACAATCCATGAACTTCGCATAGCGGTCGGTATCCGTGAAAGGCTCCTGCAGACTGCCAACCGCATAATTGCGTGATACCGTCAGCACACGACCGTCATGGAGTTTTACAGTTGCAATATGCGGCAACTTATCCTGCGCAAGACGCTCTTCATCCGCGCTGTAGCTCAGCATTGTCACACAGGACAGAAGCGGATCAGCGGCATGGTCAGCAACAGCCTGCGGCGTGAAATCAGCAAGGCTGAGACTGCCCTGCCGCAAGGCCCGCGCCACACAATAATGCATGGAAAAACGCGCCTGCATTTCATCAACCGGCTGCGGATAGGTCAAATTGCGGTAATTGGCGATGCCAACCAGCGCCTCGACACTTGCCACATCCTCTGCCGTGAATCCGTGTTCACGCATCAGATCCAGCAAGCCGTCAACGATCAGATGGGTTGAACCGCAGCACGGGTGCTTCTTCGGCATGACACCGGCGGTTTCAATCACATGATCCGTGGTAGCGATAATCTCTTCGCTTTTCCAGCCACGGCGCGGGTCACCGGCAAACAAAGCGTGAAAGCCCTGTTCACCTTCCAGAATATCAGCCCGCGCCTGCATACCCGCTTGTGCCAGCAATGCAGCTTCTACGGCATTGCGTGCAGCCATACCCGCATGAAACGGTTTGATCAGCGTACCAAACTGACCTTTGGTGCCGGATGCATAGCTCACGGCAATGGTGAGCACCCGCGCAATTGCCTCTTCATCCAATCCCAGCAGATGCGCCACTGCAGCTGCGGTGCCGATACTGCCAACCGTCGATGTCCCGTGCCAGCCAGCCGTATAATGCGCCTGCCCGACCCCGCGGCCAACCAGTGCCTGCGCCTGAAGGCCTGCCAGATAGGCATCGATCAGCTGTGCGCCGGATATCTTGTCAAAATCCGCAACAGCTAGCAAAGCCGGAACGATAACCGCTGAAGCATGGCTCATGCCCGGCAGAAAGTTGTCATCATAATCCAGCGCATGAGCGGCAGTACCATTCACCAGCGCCGCCAGCATCGGACTTGATTTTTCGCCGGTTACCAGCAGCGCCTCTCCCGCACTGCCGGTCATGGCAAAAGCATCAAGAACCGTTTTTGTGCTCGGATCATTACGCCCTGCCACCATACAGGCCAGCGTGTCGATAATCGCATCACGCGCCAGCAGACGCGCTTTTTCGCTGGTTACCGGCCTTGCGCAAACCTGTGCAATGGCCTCGGCAACCGTCATTTCCTCCTCCCGCATTTCCCTCACCCCTGAAATGCGTCGAAGATCAGTTTCAGCAAGCGGCCGAATTTATGCCGGTTAAGCTGACGACCGGTAATATCCGTATCCACCCGATGGACAATCACCATATCCAGCGCCGGTATGGTAATGCAGAAATGTCCACCCGCACCAAAGCCCGCATAGCTGCCCTTTGGCGTCACAACGCCGGGGAAGAACACGCCGTCACGCTCCAGCCACCACATATAGCCATAGGCACCGCGCGCACCGGCATCGGAATAAGGCATCACACATTCCTGCGCCCAGCCTTTTGGCAACACATCCTCACCATTCCAGCGGCCATGGCGCAGATAAAGCTGGCTGAACCGTGCCAGATCGCGGGTCGACAAGCGGAACGGATAGGCTGCATGGCGGCTCTCGGTGAAACGGTCATGCCAGCCATCCGGCTTATCGCCGGTGAGCGAAAAATCTTCGAACTGCAGCGGCTTGGCAATACGCTCGTCAAAAGCCTGATGCACGGTCTTACCGGTCAGTTGCTCGAAAATCGTGCCCAGCGCATTGAAATCCCAGTTATTATAACACCAGAAAGTGCCCGGAGCATGGGAGTGGCGCTTCTCCTTGATCATGCGCATCCATGGCGTTTCATACCCTGCCGCATGATAAATACCGGAACGTGCGGTCAGCAGGTCATAGACTGTTGCCTGCTTTTCAACTTCGCTCAAACCATCATTATCGTCGATGCCGAGTTGCTCAAGCGTCAGGCTCAGATCAATCGTACCATCCGCCACATCCTGCCCCATCAACGCGGCCAGAATGCTTTTGCGGATCGAATGGCAGAGATATTTATGGGTAACATCGCCATAGGTGTAGATGATCTTGCCCGCCTGCACGATCATCAGCGCGTCGGTTTCCTGACCATTGGCACAGGCTTCTACAGCCTGCAATCCGGCCTCCGACCAGCCGGACTGCGCAGGATTTTGCACCCGCTCCCATTCAGCCGCCGGATTGGCCGCATGCTGATAACTCATGATTATAATCCCCGATTTGACCCTGATTTAACTATGCGCCACGGCCTCAACACTGGCCTGCAAAAATTCCTGCGTATAAGGCGCGCTGGCACGGGACTGGCGCAGATCATCTGCTGTCAGCTCTTCCAGAATAATGCCTTTATGCATCACACCGACGCGTTCGCAGATATGCGCAACCACTGCCAGATCGTGGCTGACCATCAGATAGGTCAGACCACGTTCACGACGCAGGGTTTTAAGCAGGTTGAGAATTTCCGCCTGAACAGAAACATCCAGCGCCGAGGTCGGCTCGTCCAGCAACAGCACTTCCGGCTCGATAATCAGTGCACGGGCAATCGCCACACGCTGACGCTGACCACCCGACAATTCATGCGGATAGCGATACATGAAGCTTGGTCCCAGACCGACAGCCGTCAGCACATCACGGATACGCTCTTCCTTGCGATCCATACCGTGAATGGTCAGAGATTCCGCCAGCACTTTATGCACCATCTTGCGCGGATGCAGCGAAGCATAAGGATCCTGAAACACCATCTGCACGCGGCGGAAGAAGGATTTGTCCCGCTCGCCGGACAGCAATGTTCCGTCGAAACTGAAATTGCCGGTATAATGCGGGATCAGGCCAGCCAATGCGCGCAGGATTGTGGACTTTCCGCAACCGGATTCCCCGATCAGACCATAGGCCTCACCACGGGCAATATGAAAGCGGACTTTCTTGACCACAGTTGAGCGCTTGCGTCCCTTGCCAAAGCTGACAGACAGGTCAGACACATCAACCAGCGGCTTTGTCTTTTCACTCATAATATCCGCCATTATTTCTGACCTCCGCTCAGTGTCGCGCCTGACAGCCAGCTCGGATCACGCTCCGGCACCTGCAGCATATCCACCGGCTGGTCGAGACGCGGCAGGCTGGCAAGCAGAGCCTGCGTATAAGGATGCTGCGCTTTGTGCAGTTCTTTGGCAGGCAGATCTTCCATGATGCGACCGGCATACATCACCAGCACACGGTCACAGAAATCCGCCACCAGATTGAGGTCGTGGCTGATGAACATCAGGCCGGTACCGGAACGGCTCACCAGCTCATCCAGCACGGTCAGCACCTGACGGCGCACCGTCACGTCCAGTGCCGAGGTCGGCTCATCCGCAATAATCATATCCGGTTCAGGGATCAGCATCATTGCGATCATCACGCGCTGCCCCATACCGCCGGAAATCTCATGCGGGAACAGGTTCATCACCCGCTCCGCATCGCGGATATGCACGGCTTCCAGCATGGTCAGCGTGCGTTGACGGGCTTCCTGCTTATTCACCCGATGATGCAGCCGGTAGGCTTCCATAATCTGGTCGCCGATACGGATCAGCGGATTGAGCGAATATTTCGGATCCTGCAAAATCATCGAGATTTTATTGCCGCGAACCGAGCGCATCTGGCGCTCGCTGGCACCCAGCAAATCCACATCACCGAATTGCAGTTTCTTGGCTTTGATCTGCGCCGCTTTCGGGGTCAGTTTGAGGATCGAACGGCCGGTCATGGATTTACCCGAACCGCTCTCCCCTACGATACCGACTTTCTCGCGCCCGATGGAAAAGCTGATGCCACGCACCACATCGATTGAGCGGTCAACACCGGGAAAGGACACCCACAGATCTTCAACTTCTAACAGAGGTTTGGTCATTTGATTTATCCGTTCCTCTTATCCGTTACGCGGGTCAAGCACGTCGCGCAGACCGTCACCAAACAGGTTGAAGGCAAGGCTGGCGAGCAGAATGGCACAACCGGGCATGGCTGCGAGCCACCACGAGGTCATCATGAATTCTCGGCCGCTGGAGAGCATCGCACCCCATTCAGGGCTTGGCGGCTGCGCACCGAGACCGAGAAAGCCAAGGCCTGCGGCTGTAAGAATGATTGATGACAGATTCAGCGTGATACGGATCACCACGGACGGGATACACATCGGCACCACGTGATGCCAGATCACGCGCATGGTGGAGGCACCCTGCAAGCGGATTGCTGCCACATAATCGGACGAGCGGATGGTCAGGGTTTCCGCACGTGCAAGGCGGGCAATCGGCGGCCATGCAGCCAGCGAAATCGCAATCACGGCATTCTCAATGCCGGGTCCGAGCGCCGCCGCAAAAGACAGCGCCAGAACAAGGCTTGGAAATGCGAGGAAAATATCAACAATACGCATCAGCGCCGTATCAACCCAGCCGCCCATATAACCGGCAGTGGTGCCGACAATCAGGCCTATTGGTGCAGCGATAATTGCCGTCAGCGTCACGATATAAAGCGTAATCCGTGAACCATAGACCAGACGGCTGAAAATATCGCGACCCAGCTCATCAGTGCCGAAATAATGCGCCCATGACGGCGGTTGCAGACGATTGGCCAGATTATTGGCGCCGATATCATAAGGCGCGATATAAGGCGCAAAGATCGCCACAGCCACCAGCAGCAGAATAACGAACAGGCCGAAAACTGCGGATGTATTGGTCAGAAGCTTCAGCCAAGAGCGGCGCAATTGCTGCACATTGGCCTGAAGGGCGGAAGAAGGCACCGGCGCACGCAGCCATTCACGGAATGACACAGCGTTAGGTGCGGAATTGGAAGTATCAGTCATGAGAGCACCTATCGTGTACGCGGATCAAAGACGCGGTAAAGCAGATCGCTGATCAGATTGATGACAACGAAGAGAATACCCACGATCAGCGTACAGCCGACCACAGCATTCATATCACCGGCCATCAGAGCATTGGTGAGATAGCGGCCGAACCCCGGCCATGCGAACACGGTTTCCGTCAGCACTGCACCTTCGAGCAGGAACGCATAGGACAGCGCAACAACCGTCACCACCTGCACGGCGACATTGCGGAATGCATGTCCCCACACGGTACGTGCCCATGACAGGCCTTTGACGCGGGCAGTGATGATATATTCCTGATTGAGCTGTTCAATCATGAAGCCGCGGGTCATACGGCTGATATAAGCCATCGAACCAAAAGCCAAAATCAAGGCCGGCATGATGATGTGGCTGAAAGCATTGCGGAAAGCTTCCCACTGGCCTT
>JAIRVW010000023.1 GCA_031253705.1 Brucellaceae bacterium | reverse complement strand
AATCACCAGGATAGAGAAAACCGGAAATCTGACGGCGACCATCCGGCAGCAATGTAAACAAGCGCAGCAGACCGGAAGTCAGGCTGAAGACTTTCAGCTTCGGCGCCCCCTCTTCAACCAGCATATCGCCGGTTTCAAGCTTGCGCGATGTCATGATGGATTCAAGCGCATGCAATGCATCATCCTGCAATGCTGCACAAATTGCCATTTTACGCACTTCACAATCAACACAAGCGCCGCACGGTTCGCGATGATGGCGCTGACTTTGACTTGTCTGAGCAGATAATACTGAAACCACGATGATGCCTTGTAAGTGCCCCGACGGGGTTTATGCGCAATAACAATGAAATGAAAAGAGCCGGACAAGCTCATTATGCCATGCAGAAGATGCTTCTCATGCCACGAATGACCGGAAATTTCTATATCCCGATATGCCCTGCGTCAAATAACACCCTGATATATGCATGAAGCGGCCTTGCGCAATCAAGCGCAAGGCCGCTTCATGCAATAGTTTAATAATCAGATATTACGGCTGCCCGGTTTGATGGCCGGAATTGCTGCCAGTTCCGGCGGCAGATCATCCTTATCATAGGATGGCACTTCATATTCAGCCAGTGCGATCAGCTTGGTGCCGACATCTGCCTTGCCGGCAGAACGGTCAACGATACAGGCTGCAGCCACAACTTCCGCCTTCAGATCGCGCAGGGTTTCAATCGTCTCACGGATCGACAGGCCGGTTGTAACAATATCTTCCACGATAACAACGCGCGAACCTTCCGGCAGTTCAAAACGGCGCAGTTTGAACACGCCGTTTTCACGTTCAACCCAGATCGACGGCACGCCGAGATGACGCGAGGTTTCGTAAGACGGGATCAGACCGCCAATTGCAGGCCCGACAACATAGTCAATCGGGCCAAGATCAGCCGCTTTGATTTTTTCAGCCAGTGCCTTGCACAGTTTTTCAGTCTTGTCGGCATGCATGAACACCCGTGCTTTCTGCAGGAAAACAGGGCTGCGGCGACCGGAAGTGAGAATAAAATGCCCTTCAAGAATGGCACCTGCCTCACGAAACACGCCCAGCACATCTTCAGTATTCATAAATGACCTCTTATCCATTCACGCGCTGTGCATCACTCACACAGGCGCTTTCTTTCAATTGTGTAATAATGCGGTTGAGATGTTTCAGATCCCAGACCTCAAGATCCATAATCATTTCTGTAAAGTCCGGCGCGGTGCGCACCATGGAGAGATTATGGATATTGGTATCATTGGCAGACACGACCTGTGCAATCTCGGCCAGTGACCCCGGTGAATTGATCGCCGAAACCGAGACACGCGCAGGAAAACGCTCATGCATTTCACTGTCCAGATCCCAGCGCACATCAATCCAGCGCTCCGGCTGATCATCATAGGCTGTCAAAGCGGATGACTGGATCGGATAGATCGTAATACCGACGCCCGGCTGCAAAATACCGACAATGCGGTCACCCGGCACGGCACCTTCCGGCGCAAAGCGCACCGGTAAATCAGAATTGGCACCGCGGATCGGCACAGCATGATTGCGGATTGCATCCGGCTGCTGCTGCGCATCTTCATCCGCACCTGCACTGCCTTCCGGTACTTTAAAGATCATACCGGCAGCATTTTGCAGGTTGAACCAGCCCTTTTCACCGGTTTTGGAAGGCCCGCTCTGGGTGATACGCGTATCCTGATAATCCGGATAGACCGCTTTCAGCACATCGCCGGAGGACAGCTCACCGCGGCCAACCGCTGCAAATACGTCTTCAATATCCTTACGCGCCAGACGCGGCAGCGAGGACTTGATCAGGTCTTTGCTGAAAGCCTTACCGCCCCGCTCAAATGCACGTTCCAGAATACGCATCCCCAGACCGGAATATTGCTTGCGCACGGCTGCGCGTGTTGCACGGCGGATTGCCGAACGCGCTTTACCGGTGACAACCAGTGACTCCCATGCGGCTGGCGGCACCTGCGATTTGGAGCGGATAATATCCACCTCGTCACCGTTTTTAAGCTCGGTCATCAGCGGCATCATACGGCCGTTGATCTTCACACCAACGGTCGAGTCCCCCATATCCGTATGCACGGCATAGGCAAAATCAATCGGTGTCGCGCCACGCGGCAGAGCAATCAGGCGGCCTTTCGGTGTAAAACAGAATACCTGATCCTGAAACAGTTCCAGCTTGGTGTGCTCAAGAAACTCTTCCGGATTATCCCCTTCAGACAGCGCCTCAATGGTGCGGCGCAGCCATGCATAGGCATTGGATTCCGTGGAAATCGCGGTTGTCGCTGTATTACTGCGGCCGTCTTTATAGATCGAATGGGCAGCCACACCATATTCCGCCACATCATCCATAGCGCGGGTGCGGATCTGCAGCTCTACACGCTGACGCGACGGCCCGATAATTGTGGTATGGATCGAGCGGTAATCATTCTGTTTCGGCGTTGAAATATAATCTTTGAACCGCCCCGGCACCATCGACCATGTGCGGTGAATAATTCCAAGCGCCTTGTAACAATCATCAACATTGTCGACGATCACGCGGAAGCCGAAAATATCGGAA
This sequence comes from Brucellaceae bacterium, assembly GCA_031253705.1. Lineage (GTDB taxonomy): Bacteria > Pseudomonadota > Alphaproteobacteria > Rhizobiales > Rhizobiaceae > Pseudochrobactrum. Next base: position 434 of record JAIRVW010000023.1, on the reverse strand, counting down.
AGCTGCTCAAAGGACAGACCTTTGGTTTCCATTTTACGGAATACTGACCAAGGCTTTTTCTGACGGCTGGAGACATCGGCCTGCAAGCCCTTCTCCTGAAACAGTAATGCCAGATCGGCCTCAATCTTGCTCAGAAGACCGCGGTTCTTTTCCATCAGCTCCGCAAGACGGTCTGTGACGGCGCGCCATGCTTCCGGATTAATATAGCGGAATGCCAGCTCTTCCAGCTCTTCGCGCATATCCTGCATACCCATGCGGCCGGCGAGCGGCGCATAAATATCCATGGTTTCTTCAGCAATGCGCAGACGCTTGTCTTCGCGCATCACGCCGAGGGTGCGCATATTGTGCAAACGGTCAGCCAGTTTCACCAGCAGCACGCGCACATCATCGGAAATCGCCAGCAACAGCTTTCGCAGGTTTTCCGCCTGCACCGC
>JAIRVW010000354.1 GCA_031253705.1 Brucellaceae bacterium | reverse complement strand
TCAATCTGGCTGAAAATATCAAACACTGAACCGCTTTCCCGTACCCGTCCCCGCTCCAGCAGCACAAGCGTATCCGCCAGCCGCGCGACCTCATCCACCTCATGGCTGACAAAGACAATCGGCAGCCCGCTTTCATCGCGCAGACGCTCCAGATAAGGCAAAATTTCCTGACGCCGCGCATGATCCAGCGAGGACAACGGCTCATCCAGCAACAACAGACGCGGAGCCGACAGCAATGCCCGCCCGATAGCCACACGCTGTTTCTCCCCGCCGGACAACTGGTGCGGTTTGCGCTGTAATAATGCGCCGATACCGAGCAGCTCGGTGATTTCCTCAAGCTTGCGCTCCGGCTTACGCTTGCCCGCCCATTGCGCATAGGTCAGATTGCGCAACACATTGAGATGCGGGAAGAGCCGTGCATCCTGATAGACATAGCCGATACGGCGCTCTTCAGGCTTGAGATTGATGTTCTTAGCGCTGTCAAACAGCACCAGATTGCCGATCGCAATACGCCCTTCCTCAGGGCGCAGCGTTCCGGCAATCATCCGCAGCAATGTGGTTTTACCGGCACCAGATGCACCAAACAGTGCCGTAACACCGGTTTCAGCACGGAAAGCCGCTTCAACACGAAAACCGCCATTGCCGCCTTTGACATTCAGATCGAGCGCATTGGAAAGAACTTTCTGGATCATTTGCCCGCCCCGCTCAACCGGCGCTGCAGCCATTCGGACAACACCACTGCCAACACCGACAGCACAACCGAAACCAGAATGAGCTTCAACGCTGCCGCATCACCGCTCGGGCTCTGCATCAGGGCATAAATCGCCAGAGACAGGGTTTGGGTCTCACCCGGAATATTGGAAACGAAAGTAATCGTTGCGCCGAACTCACCCAGCGCTTTGGCAAAGCCCAGCACGCTGCCGGCAATGATGCCCGGCATCAGCAAAGGCAGTGTCACCGTCATAAAGGCTTTGATACGCCCTGCACCCAATGTGCGGGCAGCCTCTTCCAAACCTTTGTCAATATTCTCAATCGCCAGCCGCATCGGGCGGATCAGCAATGGCAGCGCCATCACTCCGGCAGCAAGCGCCGCACCCGTCCAGCGGAAAGCGAATGTAAAACCAAACCAGTCAAGCAATACACTACCGATAGCGCCGCGCGCACCAAACAGCACCAGCAGAAAATAACCGGTGACCACAGGCGGCAAGACCAAAGGCATGGTCAGCACCGCCTGAAGCAGGCTTTTGCCGGGGAAATTATAGCGCGCCAATATCCACGCAAAACCAAAAGCAACCGGCAAAGCTCCGAGAATAGCGATCCCTGCTATTCTCAAAGACAGAGCGATAATTTCCATTTCCGGCGTCAGCATCATCAAACCAATGCTTTATTTCGCATCAGCCGCTGGCACAAAGCCTTTATCGGCAATGATTGCCTGACCGGCATCGCTGCGCAGGAATGCCAGAAACGCCTTGGCATTTTCGTCCGGTGTACCGACCAGCGCCGCAGGATAGAGAATTGGCGCGTGGCGGGATGCAGGGAAGCGGTAAACTTCTGTCAGTTCAGGTACCTGCGCACGGTCAGACGCATAGACGATACCGGCATTGACTTCGCCGCGGGACACATATTGCAGTGCTACACGCACGTTTTCAGCAAAAACGGCATTGGCAGACACGTCAGCCCAGATGCCGAGCTTTTCCAAAGCAGCCTTGCCATATTTACCGGCCGGCACATTGGAAGGATCGCCCATCGAGAAACGACCGGCTTTCAGGATTTCAGCTGCTTCCGCAGGTTTGGCATCTTTGGCACCGGCAATCACCAGCGCATTACCGGCAATCACAGCGCGGCTGTCATTATCGATCAGCTTGCGTTCCTGCACATAATCCATCCAGTCGAGATCTGCCGAAATGAAAATGGCAGCAGGCGCACCGGATTCAATCTGCTTGGCCAACACGGAAGAAGACGCATAGGACGCGGACACTTCCGAGCCGTTTTCGGCTTTGAACTTTTCTGCCGCGGTATCAATCACGTCTTTCATGCTTGCCGCAGCGAAAACAACAATCTTCTCTGCCGCAAAGGTTGGCAGGGCAGTTCCGGCAAGCAGGCCAAGTGCAACAACAAATCTGATCATGATATCCCTCAATATTGCTTCAATCATTATATTTCATCATGCATAACGATTCCTGCCCTATGCATCAAGCAATAAAAAAGGCTCTCCGGAAGGAGAGCCTTTTGCAGATTATACAGATCAAAAAAGATCAGTCGCCGATATGCTGCTTGGCACCGCGCTGCTTGGCAAGCAGAACCTGACGCTGGCGCTCCGCATAACGGGCACGGTCAGCATCAGAGCGCTCATGATAGCAGCTGTCGCAGGAAATACCCTCTTCATAGAACTGAGACAGCTTGCCTTCCGGCGTTACCGGATTACGGCAGGCGCGGCACAGTTCCACATCACCTTCCACCAGACCATGACCAACAGAGACGCGCTCGTCAAAAACAAAGCACTCGCCTTCCCAGCGCGTATCTTCAGCAGGCATATCTTCGAGATATTTCAGAATTCCGCCTTTGAGGTGGAAAACATCATCAAAGCCCAGACCTTTTACAAAAGCGGTCGCCTTTTCGCAGCGGATGCCACCGGTGCAGAACATGGCAATCTTCTTGCCTTCCAGATCACCGCGATGATCTTCAACCCATTGCGGGAACTCACGGAAAGTCTTGGTTTTCGGATCAATCGCACCTTTGAAAGTGCCGATAGCATATTCATAATCATTACGCGTATCGATGAGGATCGTATTCTCATCGTCGATCAGCGCATTCCACTCTTCCGGCTGCACATAGGTGCCGACGCTCTGCAGCGGATCAATCCCGTCCACGCCCATGGTGACGATCTCTTTCTTGAGACGTACTTTCATGCGGTTAAACGGCATCTGGCTAGCTGTTGAATATTTCAGTTCAATATTCTGCTCGCGCAAGGCAGGAATAGCTTCAATGAAAGCAATCAGCGCGGCAATACCGGCCTTTGGCCCTGCAACGGTACCATTCAGCCCTTCAGCAGCCAGCAGCAATGTCCCTTTGATACCATTCTGGTCGCAAAGTTCAGTCAGCGGAGCCTGATAGGCTTCAAAATCAGGAAAACGCGCAAAACAATAAAGCGCAGCAACAGTGAAATGTGCTTCACACATAAATAGACCTCAATAGCTGGTCGCCTCGCAAAGGCGCTGCCGTGATATTCCGCCTGGCGATTACAAAATCTGTCAGACAGCCGAAAACAGACGGATCTGTTGGCTTTGCTGTAACGCCGCTTTTAGCTGTTTTCAAGATCAGTGCCGGATTTTGATACAGACGACAGCTTTATCTGCCCCCTATTTATCCCCTCGCTGAACTCGCATGAGACATTTGAACAGGTTCGATCACTCAGGAGAGGCAGAGATGTTCAACGCAGCCATCAGAGACCTGTTTGCACAGGCAGGACAGACCCATAATCTTGATCCCGCCGCTTTAGCAGCAATTGCCCAAACGGAAAGCGGCGGCATCACCACCACCCGTATCAACGGACGCGATGAGCCATTAATCCGCTTTGAAGGCCATTATTTTGACAAGCGCCTCTCCCCTGCCGATCAGCAAAAAGCCAGAGCACTCGGGCTTTCTTCACCAAAGGCCGGAGCTGTTGCCAATCCCGCCACACAGGCAGCGCGCTGGCAATTGCTCGATAAAGCCTCCCGGATCAATCGGGATGCTGCTTATGAATCCACCTCATGGGGTGTCGGTCAGGTTATGGGCGCGCATTGGCACTGGCTAGGCTACCCTTCTGTCACCGAAATGGCGGAGGTTGTACGCGCTTCAGTGCAGGAGCAGATTGAACTGATGTGCCGCTTTCTCATTTACAGTAATTTACGCGATGCACTGAACAATCATGACTGGCAGAAACTTGCCTCTAGTTACAACGGCCCGCTTTATGCCAAAAATCAGTATGACCGCAAACTCGCACAGGCCTATGCGCTTTATCAGCCGCTGTTTCCGCCCGCTCCCCTCATGGACACCTGAACGAAGAGCATAGACAAAATGCTGCCTGACCGTTAAATCGATTGTAAAAAATAATCAGAGCAGTTTCAGGAGAGCGAGATGCCGCAAAAAACTGAGAGCCTCATTCCCGTGATGACAGGACAGACTGTTATTCCGGTTCTGCTGATTGATAAGGCGCAGGATGCGGTTCCGCTTGCACGCGCTTTGGCCAAAGGCGGTCTGCCAGCCATTGAAATCACCCTGCGCACCAAAGCCGCACTGGATGCAATCCGTGCCGTTGCCGAAGACGTGCCGGAGGCGATTGTCGGTGCGGGCACTATTCTCAACGCCGCGCAATATGAACAGGCAGCGAATGCCGGTTCCAAGTTCATTGTTAGTCCCGGTGCGACAGATGCCATTCTTGATGCTGCCGAAAACAGCTCTGTACCGCTGTTGCCGGGTTGCGCCACAGCCAGCGAAGTCATGGCTCTGCGTGAGCGCGGCTATACGCATGTGAAGTTCTTCCCTGCCGAACAGGCTGGTGGTGCCGCCTATCTTAAAGCGCTGTCGTCCCCGCTTGCCGGTACATTTTTCTGCCCGACAGGCGGCATCAGCCTCAGCAATGCCATGTCCTATCTCAGCCTGCCGAATGTGCTGTGCATCGGCGGCTCATGGATTGCACCCAAAGAACTGGTCAATGACGGTAAGTGGGACGAGATCACCGTTCTGGCTGCCGCCGCAGCCGCACTCAAGGCCTGAAACATCTTTCAATCGGCACAATAAAAAAGGGGGCTTTCGCCCCCTTTTTCTTAACTCTCTGCAGAGATCAGTTGATCTTTGAGAATTTGGCAATCGGAATGAATGTCACCGCATTGCCTGTAAAGCGGTTGGTATTTCCGGCAGGCAGATCTTTCTGGAAACCGGCCGTATAAACAACGGTCGGCGCCTGACGCATTGCATCATTGCGCAACACCGGATTGGACGCCGGAACCACTTTAGCTACCGGCTCATTCGAGATGGCAACATCTGTCGCATTATCAGCAGGCTGCAGCACAGCATTCGCTGCGGCTTTAGCGGCAGGACGATCTGAACGTCCGGCTTTTGCCGTAGTGCGAACAGCTTCAGCGGGAACTGCTGCATTGTTCTGCGCAGCCGCTACAACGCGACCGGATTTACCGTTGCGCACATCCTGCGGCATCACCATTGCAACCTGCTGTTCCTGAGCCTGCGGACGGGTTGCAGGCTGTACCGGAATAGCGGCCACATGTTCATTACTGCTCAGCAGATCAGCAATCGCATCCTGACCGGCGTCGGCACGGGAGGAGGGTTGCGCC
>JAIRVW010000277.1 GCA_031253705.1 Brucellaceae bacterium | reverse complement strand
GTTTCACTGGGACTACCGGCCACATTCCAGTTCGGCGGCTTGAAACGCACCGATACGGTGCTCAAATATGCATTAAACCACGGCGATGTTGTTGTCTGGGGTGGCGTATCGCGGCTCTGCTATCATGGTATCACCCCGCTCAAAGACGGGGAACATCCGTTGCTTGGCCGCTGCCGTATCAACCTGACTTTCAGAAAAGCGGCCTGAACATTATTGCAGGCTCAAATTTAAAAAGAAGATTTGCAGTGCAGGGCTGCGTGTCACGCGATACTTTGTGATCACTGACAAGAAAGGTAAAACCGTGAACAAGCCCGCCATTCTCCGCGCACAAAAACTCAGTGACGATCCGCGCTGGCAGGCCGTGCTGGATCGCAGCAGTGATGCCGACGGTACTTTCGTCTATGCGATCAGCACCACCGGTATTTATTGCCGTCCGACCTGCCCGTCACGCCGGCCGAAACCTGAGCATACGCAGATTTTTGATCGTCCCGCGCAGGCTGAAACAGCCGGTTTTCGCCCGTGCCTGCGTTGCCTGCCGCAACGCGAAGAAACCTTGCAACAGCAGCAAAGCCGGATTGTTGAGGAAGCCTGCCGCCTGATCCGCGACCATGAAACCGCGCCGGATTTAAACCAGTTGGCCGCACATGCCGGTTTCAGCATTTCGCATTTTCACAAGCTGTTTAAACAGGTGACCGGCATTACGCCTAAAAATTACGCCCAGTCGCTGCGGGTGCAAAGGCTGGAACAGGAACTCAATGCGGGCAAAAGCTCCGTAACAGAGGCGATTTACAATTCCGGTTATAATGAAAGCAGCAATTTCTATGCATCGAAAAACCGGCTTTCCGGTATGACCGCATCAGCCCATAAAAAAGGAGGCGCCAATATCATGCTCAATTATGCAATCGCGCCCTGCTCACTCGGCAAAATACTGGTTGCCGCCACGTCCAAAGGCATCAGCTCGATTTTGCTCGGTGATAATGCCGAGGACCTTTTGGATGATCTGAAAAAACGGTTTCCGAAAGCCGAAATCACGCAAGGCGGCGCAGAATTTGAAACCGTGCTGAAAACCTGTCTGGAATTTATCGACCAGCCGCAGCCGCAATTTTCTCTGCCGCTGGATATTCACGGCACTGTCTTTCAGCAAAAAATCTGGCAAATTTTGCGCCAGATTCCGCCGGGTCAAACCGTCAGCTATGCGGAACTGGCCAATCTCGCCGGTATGCCCAAAGCGGCGCGTGCGGTTGCCGGTGCCTGTGCCGCCAATCCGGTTGCCGTTGTGGTGCCTTGTCACCGCGTTGTGCGCAATGACGGCGGCCTTTCCGGCTATCGCTGGGGTGTGGAGCGCAAACGCACCCTGCTCAATAAAGAAAAGAGCAAGGCGCAGGGCTAATCCTGAAAGCTGCATCACAAGGACTTAATCACACTTTTGATGCAGCTCATCTCATCAATGCTGGGCGAAAACAGAGCGTTCCGTTTTTGAAAAACGGATCACCTGATAGGGTTCACTCATACCACCCTGTTCCATACCCGGTGAGCCAACCGGCATGCCCGGCACTGCAAGTCCGGCTTTTTCGCCGCCCTCTGCAAGCAGTTTTTCAATATCCTGTGCAGGCACATGACCTTCAATCACATGCCCGTCGATTATGGCGGTGTGACAGGACTGAAGATCATCAGCAACGCCGTATCTGGCTTTGACCGGTGTCAAGTCTTCAATATTATATTCTTTGAGCTCAAAGCCTGCAGCTTTCATATGGTCGCCCCATGCACCGCAGCAACCGCAATAAGGTGATTTATAAAGCTCCACCACCTTATTGCTCTGGGCTGAGGCGACAGAGACCATGCCTGTCAGCATCAGCGCAAAAACACCGGCTCCGGCCATATATGCAAACTTCATTTCAGAAACCCTTCTCTTGAGCGAAATCTCATAGATGTCACGCGCTGAATAATAACACGCTGAAAACCGCAAATAATGCCAGATGCAAAATCCCCTGTATCGGCGAGGTTTTCTGCCCGATAAAGCTGAAACCGCTCAATGCAACCGTCAGCAGAAACAATACGGTTTCAACGCCGGAAATCCCCATTGTCACAGTTTTATTCATCACCAGACCAATAATCAGAACCGCAGGCACAGTCAGCCCGACAGTTGAGACAAATGCCCCGAGGCACAGATTGATTGCACGCTGCATTTCATTATTCAGCGCCGCTTTCACAGCGGTAATCGACTCCGGTGTAAAGACAATGATTGCAATCAAAACGCCGCCAAGGGCAACCGGTGCATTGGCAACCGCAATACCGTAATCAATCAAAATCGCCAGATCATGTGCCAGCAAAACAATCGGCAGGATCATAGCAATCAGAATGACGGAGCGAACCAGAATGGCACGTTTATCAAGAGTTCCCGGTGCTGCATCGCTTTGAGAAATATCGCGTTTATTACTCACAAGAACAGCCATGGATCCTGTTTTCGGCTGAATGAACAACCGGCTATAGCCGCCGATCTGCAACCATAAAAACAGCCCGTAGACCGCAATCGTAACTGCGGAAAATGCCACCGCCTGCACAAAGCTGAATTCACCGGCACCGGAAACATAATTCGGCAAAACCAGTGCCAGACCGGTCAGCACCGTAATCATCGACAAGTAGCTGATCGAGCCCTGCGCATTATATTCCTGCTCGCCATAGCGCAACCCGCCGACCAGCAGACACAATCCCGTAACGAGATTGAGAATAATCATCATCACCGAGAAAATGGCATCACGACCAATGGTGGGAAACTCGCCTGCCCCCAGCAGCACAGAGGCAATCAGGATGACCTCAATAGAGACAATCGACAAGGTGAGAATGAGCGTGCCATAGGGTTCGCCCAGCTGATGCGCAAGCTGATCTGCCTCTCTCACCACGCCAAAAGAAGCCATGATAATGGTGGCAAACAAAGCGATGAAACAAAGCATTGCGACCGTATTATTCAACGGCGTACTCAGCCATTGCGAGCCCCACAATGCAAATGCGGCGACTACAAGCCATGCAATAGCAAGGCGCAAAACTGTTTTACGCGGAAACAGCGCGCGCAGGGATGCAACCTCGGCACCGGTAATCTGATGATCTTGTTCTGACGGGAATTTCATAGGATGCCTGCTCTCCATCGTTCAGAGCGCTCATCGGACAATTCTGTCGCTGCAAAGCGCTGCATAAAAAAGATCAGAGCCACAAAACTCTGAACCGGATAGAGGGGCCGTCCCCGAATGGTGCAATGGCAGGTCGTCCTGCCGTTTAATTATATAGGTTTAAAAAAACGGTTCCGCAACCGGCGGTCTAAACCGCAGTTTAAATTTATAGCTGAAAGACGGAGGCAGCGGAGATGCGGTTTAATCTGCAATAAGCTGTCCGGCTAGTTTCGATTTACACCTGCGGAATATCCATAGCCAAATTCCTTAAGCGCATTATCGATTTTCCAGCATTTCAAACGACAAAACATACCTACAATCAGACCTGTCAAAGCAGATCGTGCTTTGTCAGCATGTGTCATCAAACAAATCATCAAAGCCAACAAAACCGGGCGTTCTCACGCTCCGGAAAGGAGTTAGCTATGGCTAAAATGGGTATCCTGTTGTGCGCCGGTATGATCGCCTTCACCGGTAGCAACGCATTGGCACAGTCCCTCACCATGGACAATAATGCCAATTCAAACTCACTGTCCGGCGCGACCGCAATTGCGATCGGCAGCTCAAACACGTCTCCAGACAGGATCAGAACCACCGTTCCCGCAATCTCGCCGGGGCTGGTTGCCGCCGGTGTACATTCCTGCGCGGGCTCTGCCAGCGCCGGTATCGGCGCCACAGGCTGGGGGTTTGGTATCGGCTCCACTTATGAAATGCGCGAATGTAACCGCCGTGCCTATGCATCGGCACTGGCAGGACTTGGCCACAGAGGTGCGGCGCTTGATCTGGTTTGCCTGAATAAAGAAGTCCGCGCCGCTCTCAATGCAACAGGCGTTGTCTGTCCGTCGCAAGGTCTGGCCGCGCGGCAGGTCGCTTATCGCAGCCCCCCGCCGGTTGTCGCTTCGGCCTCGGTCGCGCCCCGTGTCCAGCCGGTTTCTGCCCGCGCCCCGACCGGCAACAAGCGTACTTATTCTGCCAAGGCACTGGGGCTTAGCAGCAGTGATCTGGAAGCCAAAGGCTGCACCCTGCGGAATGATCCGCAAAAGGGCCGCGCATGGTTCTGCCCGCGTCCGGTGATGTGAGCAGACAGTTTAATATTCCATTGTGTCCCGTCTGACGAGTCCTTTGGTGCGCCATCTGCCCAAACGATAGATAATAATAGATATCAGCGTATTACTACCCCAGCC
>JAIRVW010000424.1 GCA_031253705.1 Brucellaceae bacterium | reverse complement strand
TCCTCATCCGGATAATGCACGGTGAAGACATCGGCATAGGCTTCTTCAGCTTTTTCCTTAAGATAACCTTCGGTCACATAAGGGCCGAAGCGACGCGGATCAACGCCCATCATATCAATGGATGGTTCGCCTTCAACAATCCACTCCGCCAGCTGCCAGCCTGCACCACCAGCAGCTGTCACACCGAAGGAATGACCTTCATTCAGCCAGAAATTGTTCAGTCCCGGCGCAGGACCGATAATCGGATTACCATCCGGCGTATAGGCGATGGCACCATTATAGACCTTTTTGATACCCACTTCACCAAAAGCCGGAACACGCGCAATCGCGGTTTCAATATATGGCATCAGGCGTTCGAGATCTTCCTGAAACAGCTCATATTCGCTCTCATCGGAAGGGCCGTCTTGATAGAACACCGGTGCGCCGATTTCATAAGGTCCGAGCAGGAGGCCGCCGTTTTCCTCACGCATATACCATGAGCTGTCGCTCTCGCGCAGCACGCCCATTTCCGGCAGGCCTTTGGCTTTGCGCTCCATAACTGCCGGATGCGGTTCGGTAACAATATACTGATGCTCTACAGGCACAACCGGCACTGTCAGACCAACCATCTTACCGGTTTTTGCAGCGAAACTGCCGGAAGCGGAGACAACATGATCGGCGGTAATATCGCCTTTGTCGGTCTTTACCAGCCATTTGCCGTCCGGCAATTGTTCAATACCGGTCACGGCAGTGTAACGGTAAATCGTGGCGCCCATATCGCGGGCACCTTTTGCCAGTGCCTGTGTGAGATCGGCAGGCTGAATATAACCGTCATCCGGATGCTGGATCGCGCCGAGAATGCCGTCTGTTTCTGCCAGCGGCCAGACTTCTTTCACTTCATCCGGTGTCAGCAGCTTCACCGGCACACCGATGGTTTCAGCGACGCCCGCATAATACATATATTCGTCCCAGCGATCCTTGGTGCGTGCCAGACGAATATTAGTGCAATTGCTGAAGCCGACATTCAGGCCGGTCTCTTTCTGCAATTCCTGATAAAACTTGACGGAATATTTGTGAATTTGGCCAACCGAATAGCTTAAGTTAAACAGAGGCAGAAGCCCCGCCGCATGCCATGTCGAACCTGAAGTCAGCTCCTTGCGCTCAATCAGCACAGAATCTGTCCAGCCTTTTTTCGCCAGATGATAGAGCGTCGACACGCCTACCACACCGCCACCAATAACCACCGCACGGGCATGGGTCTTCATGAAATCTATTCCTCTGAACCGACAATGCCGCGTCTTATTTTAAGAAAGCGGTCCGGCACTGCAACACTCTGAAACAGCCTGTTATTTCAATGCCTTTATGCGGCACCGGAACAACGTGGCAGGGCGCAAATCTCCCGTCACAGGTATGCTCAGGATAAGCAGCCCATAGCCGGTTTCGCTTACTATGCTGTCAGTTCAATGCGTTGTAAGGTCTGTTTGCGACACAGCCGAAAAGCGCCGCGACGCGGCTTCTGATCCTGAAAAATTAAGCAATAAAAAAGCCGCAACGGTGATGTCCGTTGCGGCTTGTAAAAACATTCAGTTCAGGGAGAAACACTTATTTATAAGTGCCGCCGCCATTCAGGATCGTGATTGCTTCATTACCGGTCAGCGCTTCACGGTCGCCGTTCGGAAAGGTTACAAAACAACCGCTCGGGCAGATCGTTACGGTTTCACCAGGCTGCACGGTAATCTGCTGCTTGGAAGAACCTTCAGTAACAACCAGCGTCTGTGCTGTGCTGTCGCTGTTCAGGACGGATGCAGCAAAAGCGGACACTGATCCTGCCAGAATGCCTGCAATCACAACAAGGCTGCCAAATCCGGTTTTTTTCATATTCACCATAGCACTCCTCAATCTCTGAACTTCAATGCGGTCTCAATGGTCTGTATCAGTCACATTTTTGTCTGCACCGCATCATTTCATGGCCTTATTTATAATCATTGCCGATGAACCGCAACTGAATGGCCGGTTAATTAAAGCTTAATCCCTAAAAGAATCGTACAACTTTTCGGGATTGCCCGGCTCTCAACCTCTGGCCTTCACCTTTAATCTCCGATCAGCTCTCATTGTTTTCTTCCGAATTCACATGCGGCTCCGGATACAGAATCGGCGATGGCAAAGGCATGACACTGATCCCCTCAGCGGCAAAACGCTCAACGATCGTGAACTGCAATTCATTACGCACACCGAGCGCACTGGTAATATCAGCAAGGAAAATACGGATTTCAAAGCGCATCATCATATTGCTGCTGACAAGCTCGGTCATATTAATCAGGAACACCATCGGCTCCGGATTTTTCAGAACCAGCGGCGTTTCTTTGGCGATCTCAAACAGCATCGCCTGAATCCGGCGCACGTCGGTGCGATAACCGATCAAAATCTGCATATCTGAACGGCCGAGCTTATTGCGATGCGTCCAGTTCCCCACATTATCATTGATCAGCGTGGAGTTCGGAACGATGATCGTCTCACGCTGGAAGGTTTCAACTTCCGTTGCACGCACGCTGATCTTCTTCACAAAACCACTGACTGTGCCGGTCTGAACCCAGTCACCAACCTTCAGCGGACGCTCGGCCAGCAGGATCAGCCCCGAAACAAAGTTCGAGACAATGTTCTGCAAACCAAAACCGATACCAAGAGAAAGACCACCGGCCACCAGTGCCAGACTGGAGAGATTGATACCCGCAGCGGAAATGCCGAGCAGCCCCGACAGCGCCAGCCCCACATAACCCACCACGGTTTTGATGGAGTTACGCACACCGGCATCAATACGGCCGCGTGCCATTACACTGCCGTCCAGCCAGTTCTGGAACAGGCGGGTCAGGAAATAACCCATAATGAACAGCACTATACCGGTCAGAATGCTCAGCAGCGAGATCGAAAAATTGCCGATCTGGAAGCCGGTCATAATGCGGATAAAGGATGTGCTCATTTCCGACCACTGGAAACCGAACTGCATCAGCACCAGTGGCACACCGATTGCCAGAACAATGAGATTAATCAGAATACCCGCCAGCAGCCCCAGTTGATCCAGCGTGGCCTCATTGGCATTAAACTTATCCCGCAGCTTGCGCCCCAGACTGGTATTGGCGAAAGCCTTTTCATGGGTAATCGCACGGGCAGTCAGGAAGCCAAGATACATAGTGACAATAAATGCACCGGTCACCACGATCTGCTGCGCCACAAAACGGGCGAGACCGATATAACCGAAGATCGCTGCCAAAATCGGAACCAGTCCGAGCAGGATCAGAAGGATTTTTGTGAGCTTCGGCCATTCGCGCAGCTCACCGGTTTTCGGGTTCTGAATAGGTTTGAGGAAAGCAATCGCCAACAGCAAAGCGCCGACCATTGCCGTGCCGATCACACTTTTTGCCACGGTCAGCGACAAAGGCGACGACATCACGCCGTTTAGAATTTCCAGAAAATATTCAATACTCTGGGTAATCGCGGCGGCAGTCAGCAACCAGATCAGAATTTGTGCCGGTCCTGACGCAATCGGCAGCAGACGCCAGTTCGGCATATCCGGACTAAGCACACCTCTGGACAGCCGGTAAATGAACATAACCACGCAAATCAGCGAGAACAATGCTGCAAGCAGTTGCGCCACATCCGGCCGCAACAGGTCGAAACGCTGGAACAGCACATAGACCAGCCCCAGAAACACCACGATTGCCAGCGACGGAATGACCGTTGACCAGAAAGCAACGGACAAACGGCTGAGATAGCTTGGTTTTTCTTCCAGCGGATCGCGTTCATAGAGATCAGCCAGCCAGTGCCGTGCACTTAAATGAATAACCAATGCCGGAATAATTGAAACGGCGAGAACAAACAGCAATGTCCATAAACGCGGATAAAGCGTGAAATCCCACCATGACTTCAGCAGATAATAGAATGTCTTGGTTTCATAGCCTGCAGCATTGATCACTTCAGTGACCAGCGCAGTGTTAATATCAACGCGCTGCGACAATGTCTGTGTAAACAGATCGCGACGCATGGAGCCGATCTTCTCAACCAGCTGACTGGCCTGCACCGATGCATCTTCGGTAAAGCCGAGGACTGTGTTGATCTCGGCCTTTTCACCGTTCAGGCGGGCGCGCTCTGTCGCAACAATTTCGGATTCAGCCGGTTTGCCTTCTGCGGGTGCCGGTCCCATTTGATCCAGACGGGTATTGATCTCAGCCAGACGCGGGCGAAATGCCAGTCCGGCATCCAGCAGCTTTTTGGAAATGGCTTCAAGCTTGACCTTAATATTGGCCAGCATTTCGTCGTTGTTTTTGGATTTATCCAGCGCCTTGCTGATATCCTCAATCTGACTGCGCAGCTCCTCAACAACAGTCTTTTGCTGGACGACCAGACTCAGCGGCATCGCCTGTGCAACGGGCGGCTGCACAGCTGGCGGTGCTGGCTGTTCAGTAGTTGGCGCCGGAGTTTGTGTTCCGGTTTGTGCCGGAGTTTGCGCCGGAGTTTGCGCTTGCGCAGAATTCCAGCTTCCGCCCGCAATTCCCCCGCCGGTTACACCGGCTACCAGCAGCAATATGCAGACTATAAAACGGAGGGAAATTGCCGATACTGTCTTCAAAATCTGTCTCTCAATAAATTGCTGCTTCTGATTCATTTCATTAGCTTTTTCGGAGGCTTTCGCAGAACCAACAACCTGCAAAAACTTACACCCTCATAAACCGGCAGAAAACAGCGCTTCTTATGCACAATATAGGCACAAATAAGAAGAAAGCCACATTTCTCCCGCCTCAGAAGCCTGTCTTAATGACTTACGATAAGTTGCACCATTTGCGCGCGTTTTTGCAAAGAGACAACATAGAAAGCAATGTCTGATCAGCTATTTTTCTTGTGATTGCGGTTACGAATGGTTAATGAAGAAAGAAATGTGATTTTGTGAAAGCTGTCAGGCTTTTATAGTATCATTTCCACCAAAGATGATTTTCGCAAATCAGCACAGAGAGCGGGCCGGAACAATTTTCAGATCCAGACTTTGCAGCGAAATAAAGGGGAAAGCACGACAGGAACAGCACAAGCTGTCTCTTCGCACTGTGCTTTATTCTTTCGGGCTGCTGTGGTTTCTGTCCGGTTTGCTGGCGCTGCAATCAGCACTCATCAGCAATAATGATCAAAGTGCTACCGCCTATCAGGTCGCAGCGCTGCTTCAGGATCGTCAGGGCATTCAAAGCTCAGATCCGGCAGGCAGAACACAAAACGGCACTTTATCCGCACCGGTCAGGGCAATTCTGACCCCTGCCCTTAATTTCAGCAATAAAGCACTGCCCTTCGGCTTTGACGGCACATTTATTGTACCGGCATTGTTTACACTTCTGGCAGCCTTTACCGCTTTATTTGTTGCGCGCCTGCGCAGCAATCCGGCAGCACAAGCCTGCCGCTATCTTTTGCGCGCACGCGCACCACCTGTTTCATTTTAAATCACTGTCACTGAAACAGTTTTCAGACCGCTTGCTCTGCAGGCTGTCTCTTCTCCATCTGTCGAACGGTATCATGCGTCTTGCACGTATGAAAACTGCAAACACTCAGACCGGATTACCCTCATGCGTACACCCAAATGGGCTGTATATCTTTACAGCTTCATCATTCTGGCGGGGATGTTCATTGCCCTGCCAAACGTTTTTACCAAAGAACAACTCGTCGGCATGCCCGGCTGGTTCCCGAAAAATCAGGTCACACTCGGGCTTGATCTTCGCGGCGGTTCCTATCTCGTCCTCGAAGTGGATGCAGCCGGTCTGAAGAAAGACCGTCTGCGCTCTTTGCTTGACGATGCCCGCAGCAAGCTGCGTTCAGAACGTATTCAGCCGCAGTCCATTCGCGTGGCCGGTGATGCTGTTCTGGTCAATATCGCAGACACAGCACAGCGTGACCGTGCAGTCACTGCGCTTAAAACCCTGATCAATCCGATTTCGACCAGCGGTTTCGGTACTCCGATCAATGATATCGATGTCACGACGCCGGGTGAACAGATCCGCCTGTCGCTGACAGAAGCCGGTTTCAACTACCGTCTCGACAGCGCTCTGACGCAGAGCCTTGAAATCATCCGTCAGCGTGTGGATCAGGTCGGTGTGTCCGAACCATCCATTCAGCGTGTCGGCAGTGATCGTATTGTCGTACAGCTGCCAGGCCTGCAGGATCCGACACAGCTGCGCCAGTTGCTGGGTTCTACAGCGAAGATGGCCTTCCACATGGTTGCGGATGCTGATCCGAACAGCCCGCCGCCTCCGGGCGTCACCATTATGGAAGATTCCAAAAATCCGGCCATTAAATATCCGATCGAAGATCAGGTTGCGCTTAGCGGTGAACGCCTGACTGATGCCCGCGCCGGTTTTGACCAGCGCTCCAATGAGCCGATTGTTTCGTTCCGTTTCGACAGTCAGGGTGCCCGTCAGTTCGCTGAAATCACCACAAAGAACGTGAACCGTCCTTTTGCCATCGTTCTCGATGACAAAGTTCTGTCCGCTCCGACGATCCGTGAGCCGATCACCGGCGGTTCCGGCCAGATCAGTGGTTCATTTACCGTTGAAGATACAGTCGTGCTTTCCGCATTGCTGCGTGCCGGTGCTTTGCCTGCACCGCTGACCGTGATTGAAGAGCGTACTGTTGGGCCTGATCTTGGTGGCGATGCCATTAAAATGGGCGTCTATACCGGTATTATGGGCTTCCTGCTGGTCGCCGTCTTCATCGTCATGCTCTATGGTTTCTGGGGTATGATTGCGAATTTCGCGCTGCTGCTCAACGTCGTGCTGACCTTTGCGGCACTCACATTGATCGGCGCAACACTAACCCTGCCCGGCATTGCCGGTATCATCCTCAGTATCGGTATTGCTGTGGACGCGAATATTCTCATTAACGAGCGTATCCGTGAGGAAACCAAAAAAGGCATGGGCGCCATGGCTGCGCTCGATAAAGGCTTCAACTTCGCCTATTCAACCATTGTTGACGCCAACGTCACATCCGTGATCGCCACTGTTCTGCTCTTCATGTTCGGTACAGGACCGGTACGCGGTTTCGCGATTACCATGATGCTCGGTATTGCCATTTCCATGTTTACGGCTGTTTCGGTCGTGCGCATCATCATGGCATGGTCGGTTCGCCGCCGTAAGCTTAAAGTGCTGCATATTGAACCGCTGGTTCGTGTTGCACCGGAAAACACCAATTACCAGTTCATGAAAGCCCGCTATTTCGGGATTCTCGTGTCTGTCGTCCTGTCCATTGCCTCTCTGGTGCTGTTCTTCAAGCCGGGTCTGAATTACGGTCTCGACTTTACCGGCGGTATTCAGGTGGAAATCACCACGTCCAAACCGGCTGATCTGAGCCAGCTGCGCTCATCGCTCGGCGGTCTTGGTCTGGGTGAAGTTGCGCTGCAGAATGCCGGCACGCCTGAAAATGTGCTGATCCGTGTTCAGCGTCAGGATGGCGGTGAAGAAGCACAGACCGTTGCGGTCAACAAGGTACGCGATGCCGTTCAGGCGATCGACAAAGATGTCAAAATCGAACGTACCGAAGTTGTGGGGCCAAAGGTCAGCGGCGAGCTTGCCCGTTCCGGCTTTATCGCGCTGGTGCTGGCTGCCGGTGCGATGCTGATCTACCTGTGGTGGAGGTTTGAATGGTATTTTGCCGTGGGTGCGATTGCCACTCTGGTGCTCGATACCACCAAGCTGGTCGGCTTCTTTGTGGTCACCCAGCTCGACTTCAACCTCACCGCGATTGCGGCTGTGCTGACACTGGTCGGTTACTCGGTCAACGATAAGGTGGTGGTCTATGACCGTATGCGTGAAAACATGCGTATGTATAAGTCTAAACCACTGCGCGAAATCATTGATATGAGTATCAATCAGGTTTTCGCCCGTTGTATCTATACCTCGCTTTGTACCTTCCTTGCTGTTCTTCCGATGGCAATCTGGGGCGGCAGCGCGGTTGAGAACTTCGCGATCCCGATGCTGTTTGGTGTGTTCATTGCTACCACTTCGTCGATCTTCATTGCAGCACCGATTCTGATGCTGCTCGGTACATGGTGGGAACGCACCCATAAACGCGGCCTCGGTGACACCGACGACGCAGTCACTGCCAAGTAATCACGCCTCCAGATATCGCGCGGCGCAGAGCATCGGACCGAAAAGTGTATTCGGTTTTCGGATTATTCCGATGCTCCATTAAAATGTTAGAGCGTCCTTGTGCGTCCAATTGGACGCACAGCACTCTAATGCCGCGCGATATCCCCTTCTCTCCTTTGCCCTTTTTCTGAACCTGCATAATTCCGCCCATATTGCAGTTGAGACAAACGGCAGAAAAGACTGATCCCAAGGCGATGAGATGCTACCGCATCACACCTTGGAAAGTTCAATCGCCACTCGGGCTTAACCAAAATCCATTGAGTGAAACTCATTGGGCTTTGGTTTTATAAGGAATAAGCCGCTATGCCGCACGACACTCCACTTATCGCCACGATTGTTGTCGGTTTGTGTCTGGCCTTTTTGTTCGGGGCTATTGCCAATCGTCTGCGCATTTCTCCGCTGGTCGGCTATCTGCTCGCCGGTGTACTCTGCGGCCCCTATACACCGGGTTTTGTCGCTGATCAGGAACTGACACTGCAGCTTGCCGAAATCGGCGTTATTCTGCTGATGTTCGGTGTGGGTTTACATTTCTCCGTTAAAGAACTGCTCTCGGTCAAAGCCATCGCAGTACCCGGTGCACTGGCGCAGATTTTTGCCGCCACAGCACTCGGCACCGGCCTTGGCCTGATTATCGGCTGGGATCTCACCGGTTCGGTCGTCTTCGGTCTGGCATTGTCCACCGCCTCCACTGTCGTCTTGCTGCGCGCCATGCAGGAACGCCGCCTGATGGAAACCGACCGCGGCCGCATCGCTGTCGGCTGGCTGATTGTTGAAGATCTGGTGATGGTGCTCACCCTCGTGCTGATGCCTGCGATTGCGGGAATGCTGCACGGCAATTCCGGCACAGTACCGTCCGATCCTCTGGCAACGGCGCTCGGCCTCGGCATTACCGGCATCATTGTACTGACGCTTGTCAAAATCGCGGTCTTTATTGCCTTGATGCTGGTGGTCGGGAAAAGGCTGGTACCATGGGTGCTGGAAGTGATTTCCGCCAGCGGTTCGCGTGAACTCTTCCGTCTCGGTGTCTTGGCAATTGCGCTGGGCGTTGCCTTTGGTGCGGCTAATCTGTTCGGCGTCTCACTGGCGCTCGGTGCATTCTTCGCCGGTATGGTCATGAGTGAATCCGAGCTCAGCCATCAGGCCGCAGAAGAATCTTTGCCGTTGCGCGATGCGTTTGCCGTCTTGTTCTTCGTTTCCGTCGGCATGTTGTTTGACCCGATGGTGCTGATCAAAAACCCGCTGTCGCTGCTGGCAACATTGCTGATCATCATGATCGGCAAATCCGCTGCTGCCTTCTTCATCGTGCGTGCATTCAAACACCCGACAGGCACAGCGCTGACCATTTCCGCCAGCCTTGCGCAAATCGGTGAATTTTCCTTCATTCTCGCAGGACTTGGTGTTTCCCTGAAAATCCTGCCGCCGGAAGCCCGTGATCTCGTGCTGGCCGGCGCTATTCTCTCCATTCTCTGTAATCCGCTGATCTTTCTCGGCTTTGAGAAACTGCGCCCGATTATTGAAAGCAAGCTGGGTGCCAAACAGCCGTCCGATGTCACGGAAGTGCCAGCCACTGATGAAGAGAGTGAAGCCGGTAGTTTCAGCACTTATGCTACGGATATGACCGGCCATACGATCATTGCCGGTTATGGCGAGGTCGGTTCGCGCGTTGCAGAAAAACTGATTGCGGAAAAACGCCCGCTGGTCGTGATTGAAAATGCCGAAAAACCGGCCGCAGAACTGCGCCAGACCGGTGTTGAAGTTATTCTCGGCAATGCTGCAGAGGGCGAAACACTTGTCCGCGCCGGTCTTGCCGATGCGCAGTGCCTGATCCTTGCTTTGCCTTATGCTTTTGAGACGGCGCGTGTGATTGCACAGGCCAAGCAGCGCAACCCGTCACTGCAGATTATTGCCCGTGCTGAATCAGTGGTTGAAGCCGATTATCTGCGTGATCTCGGCATCGGCACGATTATTCTCGCGGAAGAAGAAATAGCGCGCGGCATTATCAGCAAAATTGCGGATAAAAATCCGCAAAATACAAAAAAACTGACAGAAAATTCACCTGATGAACCCTTAAGTTCCATAAATTAATGATTAAAAAATAAAAATCGTTAAAACTAACAACATGTGAATACCTGTTACAAATGAGTGATGTGGAATCGATCAACAGATAACCG
Source organism: Brucellaceae bacterium (assembly GCA_031253705.1). Lineage (GTDB taxonomy): Bacteria > Pseudomonadota > Alphaproteobacteria > Rhizobiales > Rhizobiaceae > Pseudochrobactrum. Next base: position 1,708 of record JAIRVW010000424.1, on the reverse strand, counting down.
GCCTGCAAAAGTCTGAAATCCTGCGATTATCAAAAGTGCCCACACCAACAACAAAAAGGTGTCATCTGATAGATGAAATGGAAAGATTACATCTGGCCGGCAATCGGCATCGGCGCGGTTATTGTATCCGTATGGCTTCTTTATAAAGAACTGCGCAGCATTTCTCTTGAGGATGTAATTGACAGTCTCGCGGCGATTACCCTGAAACAATGGCTGCTCAGCGCCTCCTGTGCGCTGCTGTCCTATATGTCTCTGGCCGGTTATGATCGTATCGCACTGAAACATCTGAATAAAAAGATTTCGTGGCTGTTCATCAGCCTGTGCTCTTTCACTGCCTATGCCTTGTCGCACAATATCGGTGCATCGGTGATCTCCGGTGCGGTGGTGCGTTACCGTGCTTATTCGTCCAAAGGTCTGTCCGGTGCGGAAGTCGCGGTTCTGGTCGGCTTTTGCTCTTTCACCTTTGCCCTCGGCACGCTGATCCTCTCGGCCATTGTGCTGCTGATTGAACCTGATCTGCTGCAGCGCTTTAATGAAGATATTCCGGAAAGTCTGGCGATTACCGCCGGTATCATCATTCTGCTGCTGGTTGCGCTCTATGTTTTCGGCAGCTTCATGCAATTGCGCCCGCTGCGTATCGGCTCGAAATTCCAGCTGTCCTATCCGCGTATTTCCGTGGTCTGGTGGCAATTGCTGATTGCACCGCTGGAACTGATCGGCGCAGCAGGTATCATCTATTTCGCCCTGCCTGAGGTGAACCATCCGGGCTTTCTGATTGTGCTGGGTATTTTCCTTGTTTCCTTCTCTGCCGCATTGATCTCCAATGCACCGGGCGGACTTGGCGTGCTGGAATTCCTGTTCATCACCGGCCTGCCAAATCTCAATCCGGCCGATGTACTTGCAGCGCTGATTGTCTTCCGACTGCTCTATCTGCTGATCCCGTTCGGCATTTCTCTGATTGTTGTTCTGGTTTTCGAGAAAAGTGAATTCTCCAGAAAACGCAAAGCAGATGTAAAAAGCTAAAACGGCTCCCGCTTTTCGGAATACGTTCAATAATAAAAAAGCCGCGAAACTTAAGTTTCGCGGCTTTTTCAGTGCATAAAGTTGCACTCTTATGAATGTGCCCAGTCCCAGTAGAGTTTGCGGGCTTTTTGCGCAACCGGACCATAGCTCAGCTGCTTGTCATCAAAACCAATCACCGGCACAACCTTGGAATGATTGCCGGTTGAGAAAATCTCATCGGCTTCGCGGAAGTCTTCCACGCGCAAAGTGGTCTCAGTTACGCTCACGCCATTATCGCGCAGCAGGCCGATCACACGCTGACGGGTGATACCATTGAGGAATGTACCGTTTGGCGCCGGTGTAAACACTTCGCCGTCACGCACCATAAACACATTGGAAGATGCCAGTTCAGCCACATTGCCCAGCATATCGCAAACCAGCGCATTGCCGAAACCCTTAGAGCGCGCTTCGCGGATCATGCGGGCATTATTCGGATAGAGGCAGGCAGCCTTTGCATCAAGCGGCATAGTCTCAATCGTCGGACGACGGAAACGCGTGGTGGTGATGGTAAAGCCGGTCGGCTCGCCCAGCGGAATTTCCTCAAGGCACAGCGCAAAATCGGTGCTTTCAGCGGCAGGCAGAACCACATTGGCTTCGCCCTCTTCCGCCCAATACATCGGGCGAATATAGACTGCAGCATTCTCAA
>JAIRVW010000164.1 GCA_031253705.1 Brucellaceae bacterium | reverse complement strand
CGCAGGCTTTTATATTCACGCGGCGATCGCCACCTTGTTTATTATCAGCGTCAATCTGTTTCTGCGCCCGCTGGTGCATCTGATTGACCGGCAACCGGCGAGCGGTACGGAATTTGACAGCCGCTATGCGGTCAGCATCGTCTGTATGGGCGATGCGGAGGCGCATGTACGGGCTTTATTGCTGCGTGATCTCGGTACTTTTTTGCATATTCAGGATCTGGAAAGCACCAATATTGAAGACAGCAACCGCGTTGAGGTTAATGCGCTGTTTCGCGCGGATAATAATCAGGATCCGCTGCTGGAGCAGATTATTGGCCGCCTGAGCCTTGAGCCGCTGGTGACTTCCGTGCGCTGGCGCTATGTTACCGCTGATGACGGGGATAAAGATTATTGAAAGCAGATGATGCAGCCGAATAAACAGCCCTTGGATGAGCGGACAAAACCTGTCGTTGCCGTGCCGGTTCTGCTGGACGGAGCCGGTTTCTGGCAATTGTTTGCAGGGCTTGCGCTGATTATTGTGATCTTTATTGCCGATACGGTGACAGATCTCGAAATTGCTGCCGCGGTCTTCTATGTAGCGGTGGTGCTGCTGGCTGTGCGTCTGTTGCAGCCCAAAGCCGTCATTGCCACGGCACTGCTCTGCGTGCTGATGACCATTATCAGTTATTTCCTGACATTAAGCGGTTCGCCGGAATCGGGGATTGTGAATGGTTTCATCAGCGTCGCGGCGATTGCGGTAACCACATGGCTGGCCTTGCAAATCCGTCATGCGCAGCAGGCGGCGGAAGAAGCGCGTAAGCAGATGGCACAGATGGCGCGGGTGATGACGTTGGGTGAACTGACTGCCTCCATTGCCCATGAGGTTAATCAGCCGTTGGCCGCTGTTACCACCAGTGCTGCTGCCTGCATGCGCTGGCTGGCAACTGATCCGCCGAATATTGATAAGGCGCGTCAGGCGGCAGAGCGGATCAGCAAGGATGCAACGCGGGCTGCGGAAGTGGTCGGGCGGGTGCGCGCTCTGGTACAGCGCCAGCCTGCCGCGCGTGAAGATTTGCGGATGAATGCGCTGATACAGGATGTGCTGGCGCTGGTACGCAGCGATCTGGAGCGCTGGCGGATTAATGTGCGGCTTGATCTGGATGAAGCCATAGCAATTGTGCAGGGCGACAGGATTGAGATTGAGCAGGTGCTGCTCAACTTGTTCAGCAATGCGGTGGAAGCGGTGCGTGACAGCAACCGGCCGGAGCCGCGCGAGATTAGCGTTTTGTCCCGCAATGAGCCGGATGGTTCTGTACGCGTTGCCGTGTCCGATACCGGTGAGGGTGTACCAGCCGAGCGTCTGAAAACCATGTTTGACGCTTTTTACACGACGAAAACCGGCGGTATCGGCATTGGTCTGGCGATCAGTCGCAGTATTATCGAAGCGCATCAGGGAACAATCCGTGCCTATCCCCGCCATCCGCACGGCCTTGTTGTAGAATTCACCTTAAATGGCAGCGGAACAAAAGCATGAAGCATCCGGTCAGCGATAATCATCATCCGGAAGAACCGGTCGTTTACATTATTGACGACGACCAGTCTCTGCGTGAGGCGATTGAAGATCTGCTGAACTCTGTCGGGCAGCAGGCGCAGTCTTTTGCATCTGTGCAGGCGTTTCTGGAGGCGGAACGTCATGATGCGCCGGCCTGCTTAGTGCTGGATATCCGTATGCCCGGCATGAGCGGTCTGGATTTTCATCGTGAGATGGATAAATGGGATGTGCAGCTGCCGGTTATTTTCATCACCGGTCATGGTGATATTCCGATGTCTGTGCGGGCGATGAAGCAGGGGGCGGTTGAGTTTTTGACCAAACCGTTCCGTGAGCAGGATTTGCTGGATGCCATTCATCAGGCCATTGAACTTGACCGTAAAAAGCGCCTTGCCCGTAACGGTCTGAAAGCCCTGCGCGATCATTATGCGTCATTGAATGATGGTGAGCGTGAGGTGGTATCACATGTCGTGGCAGGCCTGCTGAATAAGCAGATTGCTGCGGAGCTTGGGATCAGCGAAATTACTGTGAAAGTTCGCCGCGCTCAGGCGATGCGCAAAATGCAGGCGGCATCTTTGCCGGAACTGGTGCGAATGATGCAGCAATTGCAGGATTCGTGAGCCAAGATTATTTTTTCTGCAAAACAGCGCAAATATTAGAAAAATAAAATCATGTGCGGAGCTTGATTCGCAGGCACTGATTCTTTTTAAGGTACTGATTGTAAAAATGAATTTGTATGATCGCAGAGAATGCGCAAAAGCGTTATCTGCTGCACCATGTGATGTTTTGTGTAAGGAGAAATTCTTCTTCAGAAGATCAACCTCTCAACATTTGAGAGGGAATGGCGCACCCGAAAGGATTCGAACCTCTGACCCCCAGATTCGTAGTCTGGTGCTCTATCCAGCTGAGCTACGGGTGCTTGCCCTAGAACCGCTCCGTTTCGGTGCGGTAAGCGCTCTCTAAAGGGTTCTGTTTTACATTGCAAGGGCTTATGATGAAAAACTTTCAGAAATTTGTATTTTTTTTGAAGGTTGGGGATAAATATAAGAAAACCACGCGGTTGCGTGGTTTTCTGTAAGCCGTTTCGGAATTGTGGTCTGAAAAAAATCAGACGATTGTACGTTGCGAGCGCTGAGACAGGGACGGATAGACCGGCATATCGGGAATACGAATCTCAAATAATGCGCCTTCTTTGTAATCTTCCCGCAATTCGATGGTGCCGCCATGGGCGCGTACCAGTTCCTGCGCAATAACCAGCCCCAATCCTGTGCCGTCACTGCGGGTTGAGCCGCGAAACGCTGTAAAAAGATTGTCGCGTGCTTTTTTCGGCAGGCCGGGGCCGTTATCTGCCACGGCAATGCAGCAATTATTACCCATGCGCCAGGCGCTGATGGTCAGGCTCTTCTCAATATTTGTTGCGGTATTATGAGTGCTCATAGCCTGAACCGCATTGCGGCAGAGATTATTCAGCACACGCAGCATCTGTTCTTTGTCGATATAGGCTTCAAAATCGACCGGAATCATATTGCGGAAAGTGATCTGCACATTTGGCGGAATCACCAGCATATCTTCCACTTCGTGAATCAGCGGCCGCAGCAGGCGCTGCTGGCGCACCGGTATGGCTTCCTGCGTGCGGCCATAAGCGATCACGGTTTCAGAATAGGTAATAGCGCGGTTGAGTGTGCGGATCAGCTTCGGCGAATAGCGCTGCACGACCGGATCCTGCGTATCGGCGAGACTGTCAGACATCAGCTGCGCCGAGGCCAGAATATTGCGCATGTCATGATTGATCTTGGAAACTGCCAGACCGAGATCGGCCAGATGTTTGCGCTCGTGAAACAGATGCTGCAGATGGGTTTGCATTTGCGCCAGACGGTTTTGCGCATAACCAAGCTCATCCTTGCGGCAGGACGGGTCAATGATCAGCGTCGGATCATCCGGTTTCTGGCCGAAGGCAAACATATTGCTGTACATGTGACCGACAGGGCGCAACAGCAGCCGGTGGATAATGAAATAGATCAGTGTCGCGGCAATCAGCGATATCAGCAGGGAAATCGCTGCAATAATCCGCGAATTTTGAATCAGCCGGTCGTGCAGCCCCGTATCATACATGACGATATCAACCGTCGTGCCGCTATAATCCGGCGGGCCGGAAATCTGCATGACTTTATTGCCACCGCTGATCAGGGTTTTTAAGGCGCCCCAGAAGTCACTCAGCGGCGTGGCTGTGGTCAGATCAATATATTCATCAACCGGCGGAGTGACAGGCGACGAGGCCAGAACACGGCTGGTCTCATTGCGCGTGACGGTGATGGACAGCGCGCCGCTTGAACGCAGCAACTGATCCTGCACATGGGTTTCCAATGTTGTGTCCGGATTGGCATCGAGCAGCAGCAGGCTCGATGTGGCAATCATATTATGCTTTGAGGTCAGCCATTGCGTGCGCATATTGGCAATGGAAGGCACGAGAATAATCACTTCGGCAATCAGCACGGCCAGAATAATCATCAGCAGCAATTTGCTGGAGAGCCGGTGGCGCAGAGGAATACGCAGATCATCATGATCATCCGGTGCAAGTCCCGCACCATCGGTCTGAAAAACCGGCGGCAGACCATTGTCAATGGCCGCATCAGCCGCAACCGCAGGCAGGGATGTTTGTGACGGGGATGAGCCGGAGGCCTCTGTTGCCTTCACAGCCTTCTTTGTTTCCGCAGATGTCGTGTCAGCAGGCCTTTGAAAATCCTTGTTTTTCATAAAGGTCATTTCATCCATCCGTCAGGCTGACAGGCTTCTTTCCTGTCTCCCGTCTCCACCCACGGTCCTGAACAGGTTTTGGCTCAGGTCACGGATTTTCAAGTTGCATATCAATGCCTGACCGCAAGCCTGTTCCCCGAGGCTAAAATCCTGCAAAGCCGTAATATAAGGTGTTTAGTGCGGAATTTCAAATTTTCGTGTGCGGATTATTATCGTCCTGCGTTTAAGGCTTTCTTATAGAGGAAATGTGCCAAAACAAAAGTTTTAAATTTAACATTTGTTTTGATTGTTTGGAAATTGCGTGTTATATGCGCGGTGACGAAAGCGATAAAACGGAGAGTGGCAATGGTGCAGAGCGATCAGGATGTGAGCCAGCAGGGCAAAGCCGGTACGCAGGCCTTGCAGGATCTCTCGGCGCAGGAACGTGCTGTTCTGGATATGATTATCGCCAACCCTTTTGTCGGCCAGCAGCAGATTGCCGATGCGTTGAAACTGGCCCGCTCGACCATTGCAGCCCATATTGTGCAGCTGACGCAGAAGGGCTTTGTGCTGGGGCGCGGTTATTATCTGCCGGTCAGCAAGCGCATTGTCTGTATTGGCGGTGCGGTTTTTGACCGTAAATATCACGCCCATGCCCCGCTGATCAACGAAACCTCCAATCCGGTGAGCGGATATCGCAGCCATGGCGGCGTTGCCCGCAATGTCACGGAAAATCTGGCGCGGCTTGGTGCCAATATCGGTTTTGTCTCTATTCTTGGTGATGATGAAACCGGACGTGCCATTCTTGATCATTTGCGTTTGATCGGCGTTGATGTCAGCCGTGCGATTGTAACAACACAAGCGCCGACGGCAGAATATGCCGCCATTCTCGGACCGGATAATGAGCTGGCGCTCGGCATTGCCGATATGGGTATTTTTGACCTGTTCAAACCGGATGTGCTGGAAACTGTCTGGCCGCATCTGGCGTCAGCAGACTGGGTGTTCGCGGATTGCAATCTGCCGCAGGCGACACTGGAAGCATTGCTGGCGAAAAAGACCGGCAGCCGTTTCCGTTTGGCTGTTGATACGGTATCCGCGCCGAAAGCGCTGCGCCTGCCGCAGGATCTGAGCAATGTGGATCTCTTATTCCTCAATCTGGATGAGGCGCATAGTCTGCTGCGTCATCCGGCAGGCACACCGCGTCTGACAGCCGAACAGGCGATCAATGCACTGCGGGAGCGTGGCGTCGCCAAAATTGTGATGACCATGGGTGCTGCAGGTGTGCATATTGGTGATGAAACCGGTATCAGCCACATTGCCAGTGTGCCTGCGCAGCCGGTGGATATTACCGGCGCAGGCGATGCCCTTATTTCCGGCACACTCTATTGCCTGCTCGATCGTCAGGAACTGCCTGATGCAGTGCGCACCGGTACATTGCTGGCCACGCTGACAACAGAGAGCGAGGCCAGTGTGCATCCGGAACTGTCCGCCCATTTTCTGGAATTAAACCGCCACCGCGTCAGCGGATAAAAGGAAAACCCTCGTATTAGCGGCTGATTTATTCAAATTAAACTCCCTCAGAAAGGTTCATATAGTGACCCGTTTGACCCTGCATTTCAGCAACGAAGTCCGCGCAGCTCTTGATAAAGGCGCACCTGTTGTTGCTCTTGAATCCACCATTATCACCCACGGTATGCCTTTCCCGCAAAATCTGGAAATGGCACGCAAGGTTGAAGATGTGATCCGTGAAAACGGTGCAGTACCGGCAACCATTGCCGTGCTGAAAGGCGAAATTCATGTTGGCCTTGGTGATGCCCAGCTGGAACAGCTCGCACAGACCACCGATGCCGTGAAAACATCAAGCCGCGATCTGGCCGCCGATATGGTGCAAGGGCTGACAGCAGGCACCACTGTTTCCGCAACTATGCGTATTGCTGCGCTGGCCGGTATTGAAATCTTTGCAACCGGCGGCGTCGGCGGTGTGCATCGCGGTGCGGAGGAAAGTTTTGATATTTCCGCCGATCTCAATGAGCTGGGCATGACCAATACAACTGTGGTTTGCGCCGGTGTGAAATCCATTCTCGATATTCCGAAAACCCTTGAATATCTGGAAACCCAGCGCGTGCCGATCATTGCTCATGGCAGCGATGATTTTCCGGCATTCTTCACCCGTTCAAGCGGTTGCAAGGCTGATCACCGTCTGAACAGCGCGGAAGAAATCGCGAAAGCCATGGCTCTGCATCATGCGCTCGGTTCCGGCACCGGTATTCTGGTGGCCAATCCGATCCCTGAAGAAGATGCGCTGACACCGGAATTCATCAACGGCACGATTGAAGCTGCGGTTAAAGAAGCGGCCGATCAGGGCGTTGGCGGTAAGGATGTGACACCATTCCTGCTCGCACGTATCAATGAATTGTCTGAAGGCCACAGCCTCAAAGCCAATATTGCGCTGGTGCTGAACAATGCCAAACTGGCTGCCCGTATGGCGGTTGCCTATAAGGCTCTCGTATAAAGTATAGGCATACTTCTTATAAAAACGGGCGGAAACATCATGTTTCCGCCCGTTTTGTTTTGTCAGATACCCGTCATATTTAAACATTATTAACCATATCGGCTCATGTCAGGGCTGTGAGTGCGGCTGAAAAAGCGCCGGATGCCGGTTTTGCGGGCTTTCCGGCACTTTGCCGCAACAGGATTACAGAAATTTAATTAGACCTGTGACCGCAGATTACGCATTTTAAGGGCAGAATATAATTAGTCTGCTGTTGCGGGCAATAAACTCAGGTTGCGGCAAGATCGGGATAGAATGAAAAACTGGAAGCAAATCGCGGTTTGTCTGGCTGTGGCTGCCGCAGCCTTCGGCGGCTGGAGCTGGTATAAGGCCGAGCGCAATGCACCACAGGCCACAGCGCAAGCGACCGGCAACGGCGCACCTGCAGCAGGGCAGAGCGGCACACGCGGCGGCGGAAGCAATCCGCTGGTGATGGTCAAAGCCGCACAAAAGCAGATCGTAAATGACAAGTTGAGTGCAATCGGCAGCGGCGTGGCGCTGAACACGGTTGCGGTTTCGCCTTATTCAAGCGGAACGATCCGCCGCTTTCTGGTGAGCGCCGGTACGGTTGTGAAGCAGGATCAGATTATCGCCGAGCTGGATGCGGAAACAGAACAGATCGCGCTGGAAAAAGCGCAGGTGCTTTTGAAAGACGCGGAAATCACACAGCAGCGTATGGCAACGCTGCGGGCTTCGAATACGGCGACACAGGTGCAGGTTGTTGCGGCAGAGCTCGCGCTTGCCAATGCAAAACTGGCGGTGAAGGATGCGCAGCTGGCGCTGAGCCGCCGTTCTGTGACCGCACCGATTGCCGGTATTGTCGGTATTCTGCCGGTGGATGCAGGGAATTATGTGACTTCGTCAACAACCATTGCCACGATTGATGACCGTTCCAAGCTGTTGATTGATATCTGGGTGCCGGAGCGTTTTGCGCCGCAACTGCGCATCGGACAGGCGGTAACCGCCGTGCCGACCGCATTGCCGGGCAAGAATTTTCAGGGGCAGATCAGTGCGCTGGATAATATGATTGATGCGGCGAGCCGTACTTTGCGGGTGCGTGCGGAGATTACCAATCCGAGCGATGTGCTGCGTTCAGGCATGTCTTTCACCATTACCATTCTGTTCCCGGGTGATCAGTATCTCTCCGTTGATCCGCTGTCTGTCCAATGGGACGGGGACGGCTCCTATGTCTGGCGCATCGGCAAAGACGGCATGGCGGAGCGTGTTGCGGCACGCATTATTCAGCGTAATGCCAGTTCCGTGCTGATCGAAGGCGGGATTGCCGAGGGCGACGTGATTGTGACCGAAGGCGTGCAGAATGTGCGTGCCGGTAAAGGTGTGACGATTAAAGGACAGGATCCGCGTGACACGGCCGGATCGGAAAAAGCACCGGCCACTGCGCAGGCGAACAGCAAGCGGGCAGGATGACAATGAGTTCTGATAAACCATCCGCTGAAACAGACGCCGCAGTTAAAGAGAAAAACGACGGGAATGCCCCGCAGAACGGCGGCTTTACAGCCCTGTTTATCCGCCGTCCGGTTTTTGCTTTCGTGCTCAATGTGCTGATTGTTGTGGCAGGTCTTGCCGCGCTGACCGGTGTGGATATCCGCGAATTGCCGGATGTTGACCGCCCTGTCATTTCCATCAGTACGACTTTCAGCGGTGCTTCTGCTGAGACTGTTGACCGCGAGGTCACGCAGGTTCTGGAAAATGAAGTTGCCCGTGTCTCCGGCGTGAAGAATATTTCTTCAACCTCATCATTCGGCCGCAGCCGTGTGACGGTTGAGTTCAATGACGGCGTGGATATCAATGTCGCTGCTGCCGATATGCGTGACTCAATTTCGCGTGTGGCCAATCAGCTGCCGGAAGAGGCCGATGCTTCGCGTATTATCAAGGCGGATTCCAATGCCGATGCGGTGATGCGTCTGGCAATCGCATCTGAAACACTCAGCGTTGATGATATGACGGTGATTGTTGAGGATCAGATTGTTGATGTGCTTTCCGCTGTGCCCGGTGTGGCCGATGTGGAAACCTATGGTGATCGCAACAAGATTTTCCGTATTGATATCGATCACAAGCGTCTTGCCAGCTACGGCCTGACTTTTGCCGATGTTAGTTCTGCTCTGTCTTCCATGGCGCTGGATCAGCCTGCCGGATCGCTGCGCAGTGCCTCTCAGGCCATTGTGGTGCGCGCAACGGCATCCGTTTCTTCGCCGCAGGATTTCGAGAATATTATTATCAAGGGGCAGACCCGTATCCGCGATGTTGCCAATGTCACGCTGGGACCTGACATTGAAAGTTCAGCGGTGCTGAATAACGGCCGCAACAGTATCGGCCTTGGCATTATCCGTCAGGCACAGTCGAATACGCTGGATATTTCCGACGGTGTGCGTGCCGAGGTTGAGCGTTTGAATAAAACCCTGCCGCAAGGCATGACCATGCGCGTGACCAGTGATGATGCGAATTTCATCAGAGGTGCGATGCATGAGGTGGAAATCGCGCTGATTGCGGCGATCCTGATTGTGATTGCGGTGATCTATATGTTCCTGCGCGATATCCGCGCGACACTGATCCCGACGGTTTCCATTCCGGTGGCACTGGTCGGTACAGTGGCGGCGATTTATCTGGCAGGGTTCTCGATCAATATTCTCACACTGTTGGCGCTGGTTCTGGCCACCGGTCTGGTGGTGGATGACGCGATTGTGGTGCTGGAAAATATTGTCCGTCGCCGCTCACAAGGGCTGGGGCCGCGTGCGGCTGCCGTGCTCGGCACCAAGGAAGTGTTCTTCGCGGTTATTGCCACAACGCTGACGCTGGTTGCGGTATTCGTACCGATTTCCTTCCTGCCTGGTCAGGCGGGCGGTTTGTTCCGTGAGTTCGGTTTCGTGCTGGCGATTGCCGTGCTGCTGTCGTCTGTTGTGGCGCTGACGCTCTGCCCGATGCTGGCATCACGTTTTCTCACTGCCGAGGCTGTGGCGCATGAAACGTCGGAAGATAAGCCGCGTGGTCTTGTCTATCGTGTCAGTGCGGGATTGGCGCAATTCTATCGTCGCAGTTTGCATTGGTGTCTCAATGCACCATGGATTGTGGTTGCCGCTGCATTGGTTTTCGCCTTCTTTTCCCTGAGCGCCTATACGACTTTGCGTCAGGAACTGACACCGAATGAAGACCGTTCGGCCGTTATGCTGCGTATTTCAGGGCCGCAGGGTATCAGTATTGATTTTCTGCGCTCGCAGCTTGAGCAGATTGACGTGGCGCTCAAACCGCTGCGGGATAATGGCGAAATCGTCAATTCCTATGCGATTGCCGGTTCCGGCGGAGCATCGAATAATGGTTTCATGGTGCTGACATTGGCACCGTGGAATGAGCGCGAGCGTAAACAGCAGGATATTGTCACCGATATCAATAAGCGCCTGCGTCCGATCACTGGTGTGCGTGCTTTCACATTGCAGTCAAACAGTCTGGGGATTCGCGGTGCCGGTAACGGCTTGCAGTTCACGCTGGTCGGCAATGATTATGCAACGATCCAGCCTGTCACCCGTGCCTTGCTGGCTGAGATGGAAAAAGATCCGCGTTTCCAGCAGCCGCGTTTGTCGGTGGATGCAACGCAGCCGCAGCTTTCGGTGCAGATTGACCGCGAGCGGGCGTCTGATCTTGGTATCGATATTACCGGTCTTGCCAATGCGGTGCAGTCGGTTCTCGATGGTCGTAAGATCGGTGCTGTTTATATCGGTGACCGTTCTTATGACGTGAAAATGATGGCAACCTCCAATCCGATCAATGATCCGACGGATCTGGAAAATGTCTTCATGCGTACCGGTGACGGCCGCTATGTCTCCATGGCGACAATTGCAACAGTGCGCGAAATTGCGGTGCCGCCGCAGCTGGCGCGTGAACAGCGCCTGCGCTCAATTGCGAGCACTTCGGGCTTAAGCAGTGATTTTGCTCTGGGCGATGCCTATAAAACCGTACAGCAACTGGCAGCACCGTTACTGCCTGCTGGTGTGCAAATGGTGCCGCTGGCAGAAGCTGCAACGCTGGGCGAAACCTCGACCGGTCTGTTTATGGTCTTCGGCTTTGCGGTGGTGATTATTCTGCTCGTGCTGGCCGCGCAGTTTGAAAGCTTTGTCAGTGCGCTGATCGTTATGGCGACTGTGCCGCTGGGGCTTGGCTGTGCGATTGTGGCACTGATCCTGACCGGTACAAGCCTGAATGTTTACAGTCAGATCGGACTGGTGTTGCTGGTCGGGATTATGGCGAAAAACGGTATTCTGATTGTGGAATTTGCTGATCAGTTGCGTGACCGCGGCCTGTCATTGCGTGAGGCTGTGGAAGAAGCGTCCAATATTCGTCTGCGTCCTGTCTGTATGACAATGATCTGTGCGGTGCTGGGTGGTATTCCGCTGGTCATTGCCTCAGGTGCCGGTGCGGAAGCCCGTATTGCGCTGGGCTGGATTATCGTTGGCGGTCTTGGTCTGGCAACCATTGCCACGCTCTATGTGACGCCGGTTGCCTATCTGCTGCTCGGCCGCTTTACCAAGCCGAAAAGCGATGAAGAAAAACGTCTGGATCGCGAGCTGGCTCATGCGGCTACGCTGGAGATGAAACCGGAATGAACAACAAAAAGGCGGGGTAGAGCCCCGCCTTTTTATTTCACACACCAATCGGCATCAGCGCCGGATCACGCTCTACTTTGCGTGGTGCGACGACTTCTTTCCAGACCGACAAAGCCTGTTGTTGTGGTGTATTGGGTGCCCGTTCCACAAATTGTCCGTCACCAGGTTCTGCCAGTACTTTGCCCTGTGCATAGGCAACACGGCCACTGCTGATGGTCATGCGCGGCAGGCCGGTGACTGTCATGCCCTCAAACACGCTGTAATCAATCGCTGAATGTTGGGTTTTGGCGGAAATTGTCTTGGTCGCATTCGGATCCCAGATCACCAGATCAGCGTCTGATCCCTCCAGCACAGCGCCTTTGCGCGGATAGATGTTGAGAATTTTCGCCGCATTGGTGGAGGTAACAGCGACAAATTCATTTTCGGTCAGGCGGCCGGTGCGTACCCCTGTTGTCCAAAGCACCGGCAGGCGTTCTTCCAGCGCTGCGGTGCCGTTCGGAATTTTGGTAAAATTGCCAACGCCATAGCGCTTTTGTTCGGTGGTGAAAGCACAATGGTCAGTGGCCACACATTGCAGACTACCGGCACTTAAACCCGCCCAGAGGCCATCCTGATTGAGCTTGTCGCGAAACGGCGGTGACATCACCCGCCGCGCTGCATAGTCCCAGTTTTTATTCTGATATTCGCTTTCATCCAGTGTCAGATGCTGGATCAGCGGTTCACCATAAACGCGCATCCCTTTCTGGCGGGCGCGGCGGATGGCTTCATGCGCCTGTTCACAGGAGACATGCACCACATAGAGCGGCACGCCTGCCTGATCGGCAATCATGATTGCGCGGTTGGTAGCTTCGCCTTCCACTTCCGGCGGGCGCGAATAGCTGTGCGCTTCAGGCCCTGTATTGCCTGCGGCCAGCAGATTTTGCTGTAATTGCGCGACGATATCACCGTTCTCGGCATGCACCAGCGGCATGGCACCAATTTCGGCACAACGGCGGAACGAGGCAAACATCTCATCATCATTGACCATCAGCGCGCCTTTATAGGCCATGAAATGTTTGAATGTATTGACGCCGCGTGCCACGACTTCCGGCATTTCATTATAGCAGCGCTCACTCCAGCCGGTGACAGCCATGTGGAAGGAATAATCGGTACGGGCTTTGCCTGCTTTCTGAAACCAGTCCTGCAAAGCTTCCAGCAAATTGCCTTCCGGTGAAGGGAGCACAAAATCCACCACCATTGTGGTGCCGCCAGCCAGAGCTGCTGCGGTGCCGCTGTCAAAATCATCGGAACTATGAGTACCCATAAACGGCATTTCCAGATGCGTGTGGGGATCAATACCCCCCGGCATAATCAGGCAGCCATGGGCATCAATGGTTGTATCGCCCTGCAAATCATGGCCGATAGCGGCAATTTTGCCGTCTGCAATCAGAATGTCGGCATCGTAGGAGCGGTCTGCGGTAACAATCTTACCGCCTTTAATCAGTGTGGTTTTATTATTTGCCTGTGACTTAGTATGCGATCCGGAATATGACATTGTTCGTTTCCCCTTATGGTTTTTTGCGAACAGATGCTGATTGACTGGGATAGGTGAGCGCTCCGGCATAAATGTTCATGCCGGAGCAGTTTCTTATACAATTTCAGCGGTTTCCAATGCTGCATGCAACAGCACATCCGCGCCGTTGCCAGCCCATTCTTTGCTGATGTCTTCCGCCTCATTATGGCTCAGACCATCAACGCAAGGGCACATAATCATGGCCGATGGCGCAACCTGATTGATCCAGCAGGCATCATGACCGGCACCGGAAATAATATTGCGGTGCGACAGGCCTAGACGCTCAGTTGCCTGACGGATGGTCGAGAGGCAGGTCTCGTCAAAGGAAACGGGATCAAACGCGCCGACTTCTTCAATCTGATAGGTCAGGCCGATTTTCTCGCAGATTTCCGCAACTGATTTCTCCAGTTTCTGCACCATTTTGGCGAGTTCGGCTTTATCTGGATGGCGGAAGTCGGCCACAAAAACAGCGGTGCCCGGAATGATATTACGTGAATTCGGGCTGATATGGGCATAGCCGACGGCACCCACGCCGTTTGGCGCGTGTTCCCATGCGATTTCATCCACGCGTTCGGTAATGCGTGCCATGCCAAGCCCTGCATTCACACGCTTGCGCATAGGCGTTGAGCCGGTATGGGCTTCTTTACCGGTCAGCGTAATTTGCAACCATTTCAGCCCCTGTCCGTGGGTGACGATGCCAATGTCCAGACCCTCGTCTTCCAGAATAGGCCCTTGCTCAATATGCAGCTCATAATAGGCTTTGATCGGACGCTTGGCGGTCGGCACCGAGCCTTCAAAGCCGATGCGCTTCAGCTCGTCGCCAACGGTTTTACCTTCCGCATCGGTGCGGGATTTCGCCCATGCCTCATCAAAGAGACCAGCGAAAACACCGGAGGCCAGCATCGCAGGGGCAAAACGGGCACCTTCTTCATTTGTCCAGTTCACCACCTCAATCGGGTGACGGGTTTTAATGCCGAGATCATTGAGGGTGCGCACCACTTCCAGTCCGCCGAGCACACCGAGCACGCCGTCGAATTTACCACCGGTGGGCTGGGTATCAAGATGGCTGCCGAGCATCACCGGCGGCAGCGACGGATCACGGCCCTCGCGGCGGGCAAACATATTGCCCATCGTGTCGATGCTCATGGTCATACCGGCATCTTCACACCACTTCTGAAAAAGCAGCCTGCCTTCACGGTCTTCATCGGTCAGTGTCTGGCGATTATTGCCTGTTGAGATGCCGGGGCCGATTTTGGCCATATCCATCAGGGTATCCCAGAGGCGGTCAGCATTGGTTTTGAGATTGCTGTTCAGATGCGTGTTCATGTCTGTTTCCGTATGCAGTCTGTATTGAATTGTTTCATAGAGGTGCGGGGAGACGGCATGTGGATGTCTGCCTCAAGCGCATATCCTGAAAACCCGTACGGGTTCTGTTTCGGAGTAAGCGCCGTTACAAAGCCTTTGCGTAAAAAGAGCCTTGATTGTTTCCCCAAAAAAACGTTGATTACTGCTCCGTTCTGTTGCGGAGTGTTTTTGAAACCAGTTTGTTGCTTGCGAGTTAAACGAGCTAATCGCTTGTGCGTAAAACCGGTTGGTATATCATTCACTAAAATCCGTTCAGGACAAGCAATTAGTGGTAATAGGGCAGGCCTGCGGCGTGATGCCGTTGCAGGGCGGATACTGAGACGGGGGAGAGCAGCATGGAACGGAAACCGAAAGCGGTCAAAGAGACTTCCGACATGCCGCAGGATAAAGCGCCTGCTCGTACCAAGCGCTCTCTGAAAC
>JAIRVW010000159.1 GCA_031253705.1 Brucellaceae bacterium | reverse complement strand
TCAATGAAAGAAAGATCACGGCGCTCACTGTTTTCTTTACCCTGAGCAAGAACAAGTTCTGCATCTGTCAGTGGCTTTATAAGCGCTTTAACCGGCAATCCGAGACGCGCTGCAGCACGCATACGGCGATGACCATAGGCTGCCTGAAAACGCCCTGCATGATCAGGATGCGGGCGTACCAGAATTGGCACTTGCTGGCCATGCTGATGCAGGCTTTGTACCAGAGCCAGAAATTCCGGATCATCGGTCTCCTGACGTGTCAGGCGATCCTCAACAAAAGAACCGTCGATGAGAGAAGCATCAAGTTCAACAACCTGATCGCCTTTGGCAAGGCTTTCAGAAAGTTGTTTGGCTGTTTCCAGCTCACGGGACATATCAGCCAGAGATAAGCCCATGGCTTTAACGGCACCGGAGCGGCTGGCCGGTGAACGGGTAGGATGTTCAGGTGCCTTTTCCGGTACCGAGACCGGAACCTCTGCTGGTGCAATGGTTACAGCCACTTCCGGAGCTGCAGGTTCCGTTGCAGGTGACAAAGGAGCACCGAATAAAGCTTTCAGCTGATTTTTACGGCTTGAGCTATTCATGCCTTACCTCCCCTCGCCGGACGGTTCCAGGCGGAATAGATCAGCGATTCAATCTCGCCGTTGACAGCTGTCAACGATTCCATCGCACGGTCATAGGTAACGCGGCTGAAATTTTCACGACCGACTTCATAGAGCGTTTGTTTGGTCAGACCGGCGTCAGACACAGCCGTTGATTTGACCATTGGTGCTGTCAGAACGCGGTCGCCGAATTGTGCACGCAGGAAGCCTGCGATCTGTGCCTGCGGGCCGTCATTTGGTTCATAACGGGTAATCAGATAGCGCAGGAAGTCGAAATTCAATGTGCCGCCAGCTTCACGAACAACGGAGAGCAAATCAGATGTCATGAACAAGAACTGGCTCATCGAAGCAACGTCGAGCATCTGCGGATGCACGGTGACAATCACCGATGTTGCTGCACAAAGGGCGGACAGGGTGAGGAAGCCAAGTTGCGGCGGGCAGTCAATGACAACCACATCATAATCATCGGCAACCGACTGTAGTGCAGCCTGTACGCGGGTGAAGAACATATCTGATGCAGGGCCGCGGCGTTCAGCCAACACCCGAGGCGTGGTATGTTCAAACTCCTGCAGCTCCAGATTGCCCGGAATAAGATCAAGGCCGTCAAAATAGGTTTTGCGGATAATATCACGCAGCGGGCGCTGTGCTTCATCATAACGGATTGCACCATAAAGCGTATCATTGCCGCTTAAGTCCAGTTCCGGCTGATAGCCGAACAGCGCAGACATAGAGGCTTGCGGATCGAGATCAACTGCCAGAACCCGCAAACCCGACAAGGCGAGATGCTGTGCGAGATGCGTTGTGGTGGTGGTCTTGCCGGAGCCGCCTTTGAAATTGGTGACGGCGATGATCTGCAAATGCTCGCCACGTTCCGCATCCCGCCATGGCAGATAGTTGCGGTTTTTGCTGCCGTTCTGCTCTGTTAGCAAATGGCGCAGTGCGTTGATATCTTCGAGCGTATAGAGTCTGCGGCCGCCATTGCTGGTTTCAGGCTGCGGGCCTTCACCGGCAATTGAGAGCTGGCGAAGATAGCTGTCGGAAACGCCGATCAGCTTGGCAGCTTCACTGCTGCTGAATTTACGGAGGGTTTTATTGGAGGCGGGGGCAAACAAACGTTCGCGCATCGCCTGCAACTGGGCGGACAGAAGTTCCGCATCGGCAGCAATCGCCCGGTCAGCGGCGAGCGGTGCTGCAGCTACTGTATTTGTCACTGCCATATGCTGCTGTGCATCAGCAACTATATCTGCCCAATTTGTTGTCAATTTATCTAACCCTTATACGCAGTGGCTACGAATATCCGCATTCCGCCGCTTATGATCTGCCTAGCATGCTACGATTCGGACAAAATTACTAATGTGTTAACGCAAGTGGTTAAAACAACACTGGAAAACGCGAATAACAGCAGTTTTGACGAGTAACGGAAAATTTGAGAATATTCGAATTAATTCGTTACAAGATTGGGAAATCCCGCATAAAAAGTCAAATAATTTATAGTTAACTTGAATTAACCACTCTGCAACCCGCGTGTTCTGATTGTTAGGGTTAACAGCTGTGCTTACTTGTGAGGCCTGACAGGCTTTACAGTTGTTTCAGATTCGAAACGGTCAGGCAAATATTTACCCTGCAGCAGAACCTGTTGAGTCTTGCATAGATGGCGCGAGTGGCATGGCAGAGTGCTGTCTCGTGATGCTAAGATCGTACAGGGGAGAAGTTGCGAGGTTGACAGCTGTCAACCAGAGCAAGAAGCTCAGAAGCTCAGATTTTCTGCCTTGTCGGAAATCTGAACGCGGCCTGCGGTAATATCGGTGAGCATCCGCAGCACTGTGTCTTTTTGCTCAACCGGAATTTCGAGACGCAAATCCGCACCGGTATTGTGAAACTCTTCCGAAGTAAGGCTCAGATGTTCAACACCGGCGAGACGAGCTTTGATCAGAGCCAGCTCGGAGAAATGGGCGCGAATGTAGATTGTCTCTGTCGGAATGAGTTCGATCAGTTCAGCGGCACGCAAACATAAAGCGGCGCTGCCGCCATAGGCACGGATCAGACCGCCGCTGCCGAGCAAAGTTCCGCCAAACCATCTTGTAACGAGCACCGCGACATTGTCGAGCTCCAGGCCGTCAATTGCCTGCAGGATTGGTTTGCCTGCGGTGCCGCTTGGTTCGCCGTCATCGTTGAAACGGTAATTCTGCCCGATACGCCATGCCCAGCAATTATGATTGGCATCGCTATAGGATTCGCGGGCGATAAAATCTTTGGCAGCTTCTTCATTCGCGACGGGAAGGGCGATGGCAAGAAAACGGCTCCGTTTGATTTCCTGCTCAAAAACTTCTCGTTTTGCTAGCGTAAACATGGCGTCTCAATTTCTGCAGATGAAGGCTGACCGGCAATGGCGCATTCTTTTGATTGTGGTCGACATTGCCGGTGACCTGATAGCAGATAATATCTGTAGCGCCAAATACGTCAGTGATGATGCCGGTAGGAATGACGCTGATGAAAACGCTCGAGCTCGTCCGCAGAGGGCAGGGTGCCGGAGAAGATCGCAACATAGGACGGAACGCGCAGCATTCGGGTTGCCACATCCTCCTGCGTGTTCATGCTGATATAGCCGATCTGGGTGAGATAAAGTGCACGGGAACGAACATCGGCGACCAGCGGCTCCGAGCCGTGACGGATGAACATTGTTTTGATGCTTTCAAGTCGGATTGCATCGGCGTCACTCAAAGCCTGCGAAACAACAGATGACTGAACACCCCAGCTGCGCACAGCATGTTCAAACACGCTGTCGAAGAGCCTGTTATCAAGCCAGCAGTCAAAGAGATTGAGTGTTGCTTCGGCAAGGCTCGCGGCCTGCGCATGTGTCTGGCCAATGAGCGCTGTGGTGTTCTTTTCCTGCCAGAGGATCAGCAGAGCATCAAGCAAAGCATCACGGTCTTTAAAGAACCAGTAGAAGCTGGTACGGGACAGTTTCAGCATTTTAGCCAGCGTCAGAATCCGCACATTGTCGATGCCGCCTTCAATCAGCAACTGATAGGCAGCCTCCAGCCAGACTTCTTTCGAACCACGCCAGCCGCTGTCTGTGTCCGTAGCAATTGTTGTCATCTGCCCTCCGTCACAGAATAATATCCAGACTAATCAGGTATTTATCATCTGCATGTGTCGTAAGATTACTGTACCTGCGATAAAATGTACACTGCTGTATATAAAATTGACAGTAGTGTACATTTTAAATAGGCTTTCTCAAAAATAAGGGGAAAGACAATGCATAATGATCCGCTTTTGCAGCCATATCAGTTGAAACATCTCACATTACGTAATCGTATTATCACCACATCCCATGAGCCTGCTTATCCTGAGGATGGCATGCCGAAAGATGCTTATCGCGCCTATCATGTGGAGCGGGCAAAGGCGGGTGTGGCGCTGACAATGACAGCGGGTTCAGCCACGGTTTCACGCGACAGCCCGCCGGTTTTCAATAATGTGCTGGCTTATAAAGATGAAGTTGTGCCGTGGATGAAAGCACTGGCGGATGAATGTCATGAGCATGGTGCGGCGGTGATGATCCAGCTCACTCATCTCGGACGCCGTACAAGATGGGATAAAGGGGACTGGTTGCCAGCTGTCACCTCGTCTCATGAGAGAGAGGCAGCGCATCGCGCTTTCCCGAAGCGTTTGGAAGATTGGGATATTGAGCGGATTATCAAGGATTTCGGTGATGCGGCAGAACGTATGCAGGCAGCCGGTCTCGACGGCATTGAGCTGCAGGCCTATGGCCATCTGATTCAGCAGTTCTGGTCACCGGTGACCAATGATCTTGATAATGCCTATGGCGGTTCACTGGATAATCGTCTGCGTTTTACTTTTGATGTGCTGTCAGAAATTCGCAAGCGAGTGGGATCAGAATTTATTGTCGGCATACGTTATACCGGTGATGAAATGATGGAAGGCGGACACGGGGTCGAGGAGGGGATCGAGATTTCCCGCCGTCTTAAAGACAGCGGCATGATTGATTTTCTGAATGTTGTGCGCGGCCATATTGATACCGATCCTGCAATGACCGATCTCATTCCGATTCAGGGTATGGCCGGTTCTCCGCATCTGGACTTTGCCGGAGAGATCCGCGCGGCCACTAATTTTCCGACTTTCCATGCGGCCAAAATTCCTGATGTGGCGACCGCCCGTCATGCGATTGCTTCCGGTAAGCTGGATATGGTGGGTATGACCCGCGCCCATATGACCGATCCGCATATTGTGCGCAAAATTATTGAAGGGCGCGAAGATGATATCCGCCCTTGTGTCGGCGCGAATTATTGTCTCGACCGGATTTATCAGGGCGGCGCGGCTTATTGTATTCACAATCCGGCAACGGGACGTGAACTGACCATGCCGCACAGTATCAGCAAAGCGCCGGTGAAAAAGAAAATCGTGATTGTCGGTGCAGGGCCTGCGGGAATGGAAGCTGCCCGTGTAGCTGGTGAGCGTGGCCATGATGTCGTGGTGTTTGAAGCTGCGGACAGGGCTGGCGGACAAATCCGGCTGACGGCACAATCCGCACGTCGCCGCGAAATGATCAGCATTATTGACTGGCGCATGGCGCAATGCGAGCGCCTTGGCGTGCAGTTCCGTTTCAATACATGGGCGGAGCAGGCGGAAATTGATGCGGAAAATCCGGATGTGGTGATTATTGCCACGGGCGGTCTGCCACATACGGAAATGCTGCCGGAAGGCAATGATTTCGTCGTTTCCGCGTGGGATATTCTCTCCGGAGATGTCAAAGCGGGCAGCAATGTGCTGATTTTCGACGATGCGGGTGATCACGCGGCCTTGCAGGCGGCAGAAGTGCTGGTCAAAGCCGGTGCCAAAGTGGAAGTTATGACACCGGACCGCAGTTTCGCGCCTGAAATTATGGCAATGAATCTCGTGCCTTATATGCGGTCATTGCAGAAAGACGGTGTCACCTTCACCGTGACTTACCGGCTTGACCGGGTAACGCGTAACGGCAATGGCCTTACTGCACATATCGGCAGTGATTATGGCGGCGTGGATAAGCAGCAGGATCACGATCAGATTGTGATTAATCACGGCACACGGCCGCTGGATGATTTGTATTTTGACCTGAAACCACAGTCCAAGAATCTCGGCGCGGTCAATTATGATGATCTGATCGCGGGGCAGGCACAGAATATCAATACAAACGGGGAGGGGAAGTATCAGCTTTTCCGTATCGGTGATGCTGTTGCCGCCCGCAATACCCATGCAGCGATTTATGATGCGCTGCGTCTGGTCAAAGATCTCTGATTAAAAAAAAGCCCCCTGCCCTCTTCCGAAGAGGGCAGGGGGCTCTGTCATAGCTGAGAAGCCTTTACTTGTTCTGGGCAGCCAGTGCCTGTTCACGCATCGCGCTCAGGCTCATTTTCGGGGTGATGGCTTCCTGATCAATGCGGATTTCGATCAGTGCCGGTTTGCCGGAGGCAACACTGCGTTCAAAAGCCGGTACAAATTCATCCGTATTGGCAACCACTTCGCCGTGCAGACCATAGGCCTGTGCGAGTGCTGCAAAATCCGGATTGGCCAGCGCAGTACCGGAAACGCGACCCGGATAGGTGCGTTCCTGATGCATGCGGATGGTGCCATACATGCCATTATTGACGACGATAAACACGACACGTGCATCATATTGCATGGCGGTTGCCAGTTCCTGACCATTCATCAGGAAGCAGCCGTCACCGGCAAAGGCGATAACTGTGCGGTCACGCTCGGTCAGCTTGGCAGCAATGGCTGCCGGTACGCCATAGCCCATGGAACCGTTGGTGGCGCCGAGCTGCGTGCGGAAGGTCTTGTACTGGTAGAAACGATGCGGCCATGCGGTGTAATTACCGGCACCGGTGGTCATAATCGTATCTTCAGGCAGATTTGCACGCATCCACTGCATGATTTCGCCCATCTGTACATTGCCCGGAATTGGCGCATGTTTCAGATTGTCATTGTAATTCTTGTTCAGTTCAGCCGTCCAGGATGCCCATTTATTAGAACCGATTTTGCCGAGACCACGTAATTGCTTGGCAAAAGCCGCCATTGTCGCATTGATCGGCAGGGTCGGGTAATAAACGCGGCCGAGTTCTTCTGCACCGCTATGGACATGAACCAGTTTCTGCTCCGGCACAGGAATATTGACCATTGTATAGCCTGCACTGGTCATTTCACCGATGCGTGCACCGATTACCAGCAGCAGATCGCTGTCTTTAATGCTCTGAATCAGTTTCGGACTGGCGGATGTGCCGAGTTCACCGGCATAGTTTGCCAGCGCATTATTATACAGATCCTGACAGCGGAAAGATGTGGCAACCGGCAGATTATTGGCAACACAGAAGGCTTCCGCATCGGCCACAGCCTGCTTGTTCCAGCCGCTGCCGCCGAGCATAACTACAGGGCGCTCTGCCTGTTTCAGAAGGTCAGTCAGTTCCTGTAATTGCTCTGCACCGGCAGAAATTTCGACCTTTTTATGCGCCGGTACATCGGCGACGCTGGCATGCGCAGTCAGCATATCTTCCGGCAATGCGACGACAACAGGTCCCGGACGGCCGTTGACCGCACGGTGGAAAGCCTGAGAGACCAGTTCCGGAATGCGGGCGACATCATCAATCTGCACAACCCATTTGGCCATCTGGCCGAACATACGGCGGTAATCCACTTCCTGAAAGGCTTCGCGCTCAACCTGATCGCTGGCAACCTGTCCGATAAACAGGATCATCGGGGTTGAATCCTGAAATGCCGTGTGGACACCCACAGATGCGTTGGTTGCACCCGGTCCGCGGGTGACAAAAGCAATACCCGGCTTGCCGGTGAGCTTGCCATAGGCCTCAGCCATATAGGTTGCACCGCCTTCCTGACGGCAGACAATCAGCTCAATATCCTCTTTTGCATCATGCAATGCATCCAGAGCTGCCAGATAGCTTTCACCCGGTACGCAGAAAGCTCTGTCCACGCCGTTGATGCGCAGGGCATCAATCAGGATCTCTCCGCCCGTCCGGTGATTGTTTTTATGATTCATAGCCGACATTTCCTCAATAATGTTCGCCTGCAGTGACGATAACCGCACCGGCATCCCCCCGGATTACCTTGTTTGCGGTTAACTGCCGTCCGGAGCATTTGTGGCTCCGGTTTTGTTTTGTAAGCTGTGCTCAAAGAACCGTTTTCCGGTTTTTTGCGGCTTACTCCTAATCCGTCTCCCACGGATATAAGATCACAGAAATACAGTTTGAAAATTGAGCTTAGTCAACTAGGCGCATAATCATTTGTGATGAATAATGATCACATTGTGCGGCTTATGCATCATGCATTGAATTTGCAGAACAAAAACTGAGCAATGACAGGGATTTATTGGTTGTCATATTCTCTGACCTGTCACACCCAGCGTAGCTCTGCCTCCATGCCGCTGCGGTCTTTGCGGTTGCGCAGGCTGAAGCTGATACTAAGGCGTCTGGCCGCTGTTTCTACGATTGTCAGTCCAAGACCGGTGCCGGTCTGACTTTTATTGCTGCCGCGATAAAAACGTGTGGTCAGCAACGGAACTTCCTCTTCCGCAACGCCTGAACCGCAATCGCGCACCAGAAGGCCTTTGCCGTTTTGCAGATTTTCCCAGCTGATCGCCTCATTCTGAGGCGAATAATGGGTGGCATTTTCATAGATATTACGCAGAATCAGCGTCAGACTATGCCGGTCGGTTTGTATCATTTGTTCATAAAGCGCCGGATCAATCCGGTTGTCTATTTTGCGTCCTGTTACCGGATTCTGAGAGATGACGTCTTCAACAAGCTGGCCAAGATTGACCTGTTCGGAGGCCAGCGGTGAGGCATCAGCATCCAGTTTCGCCAGTGCCAGAAGCTGGCGCACCAGACGAGTTGTGCGGTCAACGGACAGCAGGATTTGTTGTAATGCGCCTTCTTTAATCGCCGGATCAGCGGCCGCCAGTGCAATTTGCGCCTGTGTTTTCAGACCGGCGAGGGGGGTGCGCAATTCATGGGCGGCAAAAGCGGTGACTTCCCGTTCATGACGGCGCGCGGCTTCCACTTTGATAAACAGCCCGTTCAGCGCATCGGCAAGCGGTTGTACCTCGGATGGGATATTAGCCGCCTGCAGCGGGCGCATGTCATCCGCATCTTTTTGCCGGACTTTATCAGCCAGTTCATGCAAGGGGCGCAGGCCGCGACCGAGACTGATCCAGATCAGCAATCCGAGCAATGGCAGAATCAGAATAACGGGCGCCAGCAGGCCTTTGACCAGATCGCTCACCAGCCGGTCACGCAGAGCCAAGCGATCAGCAACAATGATACGGACACTTTTTGCCGGATCAATAATCGTATAGACGCGCCACATTTCGCCTTGCACCAGCTCATCGGAAAAACCGGTTGAGCTGCCGGTGATTTTAATATCCGGCGCACCGGTTGAGCTGCCGACAAGCTCTCCGTCCAGCGACCAGATCTGGCAGGACAGATAGCGTTCATAATTGCCGTGTTCATGGGGCAGGCTGATGGCTTTGCCGGTGCTCATGCCTTCTGAATTATTGAGCAGCGAATGCACCATACGTGCCGCTTCCTGCAAACGAGTGTCGAGCACTTTTTCCAGCTCATTGTGGCTGTTGAAATAAGTCCATGCGACAGCGCTTGCCCAGATAATACCGGTGGCGGTGACAAGGATGATGAACAGTCTTTTATGCAGTGATGTCATCAGCTTACCCGCATCCGGTAGCCAAGGCCGCGCACGGTCTCAATCGCATCCCGTCCGACTTTATTGCGCAGATTATGGATATGCACTTCGACAGTGTTGCTTTCCACTTCTTCCTGCCAGCCGTAGAGCCTTTCTTCAATATCACTTTTGGAGCGGATAATGCCTGGTCTTTCCATCAGCGCGGAAAGCACCGCAAATTCGCGGCGTGACAGCGGCACTCTTTCGCCTTTGACCTTGGCATTGAGGCTTGAAGGATCAAGCTCCACATCTCCGGCGATCATTGTCGAGCGGGCGCGACCTGCGCCACGGCGTGCAATGGCACGAACCCGAGCCGCCAGTTCATCGAGGTCAAAGGGCTTGCCCATATAATCATCGGCACCGCTGTCGAGGCCGGTGATACGGTCTGCGGTTTCGTCCAGTGCCGTCAGCAGCAAAACAGGGGTCTGATCTTTGTCAGAGCGCATGGTTTTCAGCACATCAAGACCGGAACCATCCGGCAGCATCAGATCCAGCACTACGGCGTCAAAGCTGGAAGAGGCCAGCGCGGCGAGTGCATCGGCGCAGGTGGCCACCTGATCAACGGTCGCACCGGCCAGTCCCAGCCCGACTTTCAGGCCGTTGGACAGCACCGGATCATCTTCAACCACCAGAACCCGCATTATCTTCTCCTGAACCGCCTTCCGGTATTCTTATATATGTGTCTTTATATATAAGCGCGGTATAGCGGTTTTAACCATGAAATCTGTTCCGCAGAGATTTTGCGGCAATACCCTGTCAGATTGACTTTGTTGCCTTAAGGCTGACTTAAGGTCATGAGATAGTATGGACATTATCACAGACCGCTGCTTGTCTGACACGACAGGCAAGGTGTCTCTTTATATAATCGCATGAAAATTCTCAGATCCGCGGGATAATATGAGCCGACCTTTTTCCAGACAGTTTTTTAGCCTGCTTTTTTTAGGCCTGATTTTATCTGCAGTTTTCACGCCGTCATTTTATGGTCAGGCGCAGGCGCAGTCTGTACGCAGCGCTGAAGATGTCATGCAGCTGATTGTCTCGCGCGATGACAAAAACGCTCTGCAATTACAATGGAATATTGCGCCGCAGATTTATATCTATCGTGAGAAGATACAGGTTGAAAAACCGGATGGTACTGTTCTGCCCGCCGATGTGAGCGAAGGCATTATCAAAGAAGACATCAATTTCGGCCGCACCGAAGTGCTCTATAACCGTGCTTTTGCGCAGGTGCCGGATAATGCTCTGCCGAAAGACGGTCATGTGCTGATCCGCTGGCAGGGCTGCGAGGAAGACAGTATCTGCTATCCGCCGGTGACAAAATCGCTCGATCTGCAGACACTGGAAATTTCAAAAGTCGCACTGGGATTGGGCGGGTTGACGCAGGCCGAACTTGCTGCGCCTGATTTATCGCTGATTGATGACTCTGCACCTGCACAGGAAACCACTGCGCCTGCGGAAAAAAGCGCGGAAAAAGGTTTTGTTGCCAGCTTCACTGATGTCAGTGCGGATGAGGTCAATGAATGGCTTGGCTCGAATTTTACTCTGATGCTGGCCGGTTTCTTCGGTTTTGGTCTGTTGCTGGCGCTCACGCCTTGCGTTTTCCCGATGATTCCGATTCTCACCGGAATGCTGGCGAAATCCGGTGAAAAGCTCTCATCAGGACGCGGCTTTGTCTTGTCATCTGCTTATGTGGTGGCAATGGCTGCGGCCTATGCGCTGCTTGGCTTTGCTGCTTCCTGGTCCGGCTATAATTTGCAGGCCGCCTTGCAAACCCCTTATGCGCTTGGTTTTATGGCGCTGATTTTTGTCGTGCTCGCTTTTTCAATGTTCGGCTATTACGAGCTGCAAATGCCGCAAAGCTGGACAAATTTCTTCAGCCGTAACACTTCGGCAAAGGGCGGTGCGATCAGCGGTGCTCTGGTGCTGGGTTTTGGCTCGGCACTGATTGTCGGCCCTTGTGTTACCCCGCCGCTTGCTGCCGCGCTGCTTTATGTGGCGCAGACCGGTGACGCCGTGCGCGGCGCATCCGCGCTGTTTGCACTCGGTCTCGGCATGGGCGTGCCGCTGATTATCTTCGGGACTTTCGGCGCCAAATTCCTGCCGAAGTCGGGCCCTTGGCTCAATTCGATCAAACAGATTTTCGGCGTCGTGTTTCTGGGACTGGCGATCTATATGATCCTGCGCCTGTTGTCCGATGAAAATGCGATGTTGCTGCTGGCACTCACAGCGCTGGCCTGCGGTGTTTTCCTCGGCGTTTTTGATCGCCTGAGCAGCAAAAGCACTGTGCTGATGCGGCTGGAAAAAACCACCGGTATTGCTGCTTTGATCTACGGTACATTGCTGATGGTCGGTTTTGCAGGCGGTTCGACCGATCCGTGGCAGCCTCTGGCTTTTCTGCAGGGTAATAATGTGCAGGTTGCACAGACCGCTATCGCGCAATCTGCGAAGACGGTAAAAACATCTGCTGAATATGATCAGGCGCTGAATGAGGCCGTTGCCAGCGGTAAACCTGTGCTGGTGGACTTCACAGCAGACTGGTGCACGACCTGTAAAACCAATGAAAAAGTGATGAAGCAGCCGGAATATGCCGCAAGGCTCGGCAATCTCACGCTGATCAAAGCGGATATTACGGATTATAACGATGCCAGCCGCGATCTGATGCAGCGTTTCAACGTGGTGGGACCACCAACGCTGATGTTCCTTGAATCGCAGACAGCGAAAGAACAGTCAAAAAACCGCATTATCGGTGAGCTGACACCGGACAAGCTGGATATCCGGCTGCAAGCGCTCGGCCTCTGAGCATTCCGGTATTATCCCTCGCCCCTATTGATTGATTGCATGACAGGAGAATTCAATGCAACGCCGCCAGTTTCTTCAGATGTCCTCAGGTCTGGCTCTGAGTGCTTCTTTTCTTCTGACCGCACAACAAACGGCTTTTGCACAAAATGTCGACGTGAATGGCATTCTTTATGATCCTGAGGCACCGGGTGGCGGCAATCCGAAAGGTGATCTGACGATTGTTGTGTTCTCCGATTATAATTGCACCTATTGCAAAAAATCCGGCGTGGATCTGGCGAAGGTCGTGAAAGAAGACGGCAATATCAGGCTGGTTTACAAAGAATGGCCGATCCTGACGGAATCGTCGGTTTATGGGGCGCAGCTGGCATTGGCCGCGCAATATCAGGGTAAATATGAAACAGCGCATAAAGCGCTGATGGCTATCCCGGGCGGCAGAGTGCCGAAAAAGGCAATGCTGGACGCGATCAAAGCTTCCGGTATCGATATGCAGCGCCTGCAGGCTGATCTGAACAAAAATAACGACAAAATCACTTCTCAGCTGAAACGGGTGATGTCACAGGCAGAGTCGATCGGTGTTGAAGGTACCCCGACACATTTGATCGGTCCGTTCCGTGCAATGGCGCTGGATTATAATGGTTTCAAAATGGCCGTGGCGGATGCGCGTGCGCGTGAGAAGGCTGCAAAATAAATCCGGTGATGCCGTTTCAGAAATGACGGAGTATTTTTTCTGAAACGGCTCTGGAATTTTTACCATTTGGTAAGTTATAAGCATTGCAGAAACACCGCGCACCTGAAGTTTCATGCCGCATTATGCTCTGAGCAGCCGGTTTGTCTGAATATGTGCGCTCCCTTTCCCTCAGGAAATGAGATCATATTCATGCAAACTTATTCTGCTTCTTCCATGCGCGGATTTCTGGCGGCACTCGCGCTGCCGCTTTTACTGGCCGCTTGTTCCACAACCGGTCAGCCGGTAGCAGAAGATACCGCGCCGAAAGTGCATCCGGCCGATGCTGCACGTTATGCAGCTGTTGAGGGCGAAAAATTCAACGTGCCTGCAGTCTCTCTGAAACATCTGAAGCCGCAATATATGCGTCAGCTGGTTGATTATCAGACCGTTGAAGCACCGGGCACTGTGGTCATCGACCCGCAGAATAAATATCTTTATCTGGTGCAGGAAGGCGGCAAAGCCCTGCGTTACGGCGTGGGTGTGGGCAAAGCCGGACTGGAATTTACCGGAAACGCCAATATTGCCTATAAACGCGAATGGCCGAGCTGGCGTCCGACACCGGACATGATCCGTCGTAATCCTGATCTTTATGAGCCGCTGGCCAATGGTATGGAAGGCGGCGAAAAGAATCCTCTGGGTGCGCGTGCTTTCTATCTCTTTAAAGACGGCAAAGACACATTATACCGTATTCACGGCACCAATGAGCCATGGACGATCGGTCAGGCTATGTCTTCCGGCTGTATCCGCATGATGAATCAGGACGTGATCGATCTTTACACCCGTATTCCGAATGGCTCGAAAGTCGTCGTTCTTTAAAGTGTTACGGGATACATTTTAACCGGAGCATAAAAACATGAATGACCCGCTGACGCAAAATCGCTATCAGACCACGGAACAGCGGGTCGTTTATCATAATAACGGCGCATATATAAATGCGTCTGCGCCCAAAACAAAAGCCTATATGGCGGCGCTTCTGGCATCCCTGAGCAATCATGTGCAGGCATTATCTGCGGGATGTGAATCAAAACCGGATTTTACAATCCATGTTGTCAGCCATGCGGCGGGGCTGGATTTGTTTGCGATTGTTGAAAATGACGAGGCGCTGAGAACCCGTTATGACGCTTTACGTGAACAGGGCGTTCGCTTTCTCGTCTGTGCCAATACGATGCGGGCACGTAATCTGAGCGTGGATGATCTTTGCGGCGTTTCAGAACGGGATATTGTGCCGAGCGGTGTTGCAGAACTTGCGCATCTGCAAATGCAGGGCTTTGCCTACATCCATTTTTAAAGATGTTTTTCTGATTATGCATTTTACAAAAAAAGTAAACGCCCGACGCTGGGAGGAGCATCGGGCGTTACAATGAATGACCGGTTGGGAGGAGGGAGACCGGTCTTCGATCAAACCTGAGTTGGGAGGAGGAGGGAGGCTCAGGTTTGATATCTCGGGAATTCTATTAGCGCTGAGCTGCCTTGCGAGCTACAAACGGAATTTCTGCAGGCAGGATGCCGAGATCGTTCAGTTCGCGAGTTGAGAGGCGGTTCAGTTCGTTTACTGTGCTGCGGTAACGGCGCCAGTTGTTGTAAGAGCGGATCAGGTTCATGTTTCTCACCTAGAAAATTTTATGTCGTTGTTTGTTGAGTTGTATATAGCCCGAACGATCTGAAATGAGCAGAGACAAATTTGCATAGCAGCGTTGCTTATTCGGATTGGGAAAACGCTCCGTCAGGCATTAAATTGTCATAATCATCATTTTAAGTAGAAAAATTGCCGGAAAAGCGCTCAGCGAAGCCCTGAAGCGGCCACAATCACCCTCAAATCCGGATGAGACCTGCATTTTTGCAGAGGCCGCATGCAAAGGCAGGCAGATCAGATGCAAACCTGACCTGCGATTTTCAGATTATTTATGCATAGCAAAGAAATCAGCGCTCAATGCGTGTGGACAGAATGATGGACGACATGGTGCGTTCCACGCCTTCAAGCGCGCCGATCTGATCAAGCACGCTGTCCAGTTCACCGATCGACGGTGCTTCGACAATAACAATCATATCAAAATTGCCGCTGATGGAATGTACCGAGCGTACGGCCAGCATGGTCTTGAGACCGATTTCCACTTTTGGCGAGAATTTCGGCAGCGCTGTCACCAGCACATGCGCGCGCACCAGATGGCTTTCATGTTCGGATGATAATTTGACAGTATAGCCGGTGATAATACCGCGCTTTTCCAAACGGTCGATGCGGCTTTGAACAGTGGTACGGGATACGCCGAGACGTCTGGCCAGTGTTGCCGTCGATGCCCGGGCATTCTCGCGTAAAAGAGCAATCAGGGCCATATCGGCTTTCGTCGTCATTTTGAACCTCGTTAACGTCACTTCGTTCAAATATATAGCGTCATTCCGTCATTCTAGATACTTCTTTTTGACGAAAATTCTGCGACTCTATGCCATCATCTTTTGGACGTGATTCAACACATCCGGAAAATAATACAATATTATTAAAGTGTTACATTTATCTTAGCCGGTAGTCATACTGAACCGGCGGACAAGTGAAACACATATAGCAGTGAATAAAGGGTCAGACATGAAAGACGTCGTCGTCGTTGGTGCCGGTAAGATCGGTGTAACAATTGCACAGCTGCTGGGTAACACCGGTGATTATAATGTAACTGTAACAGACCGTGCAGAAGAGCAGCTGAAAGCTCTGGCCGGCAAAAAGAACATCACAACCAAGGTTGTTGATATTGCTGACGCCGCTGCACTCGAAGCTGTTCTGGCCGGTAAATTTGCTGTTCTCAGCGCTGCTCCTTACCAGATGACAATCCGCATTGCTGACGCTGCTGCTAAAGCCGGCGTTCACTATCTGGATCTGACCGAAGACGTTGCAAGCACCCGTCACGTTAAAGAACTGGCTAAAACCGCTAAAACCGCTTTCATTCCACAGTGCGGTCTGGCTCCTGGCTTCATCTCGATCGTTGCTTACGATCTGGCCAAGAAATTCGACAAGCTGGAATCCATCGGCATGCGCGTCGGCGCTCTGCCACAGTTCCCGACCAACTCCATCACCTATAACCTGACATGGAGCACGGACGGCGTTATCAACGAATATATCGAGCCATGTGAAGCCATCGTAAACGGCAAGCTGACACTCGTTCCTGCTATGGAAGAGCGCGAAGAATTCTCGCTCGAAGGCGTTCAGTACGAAGCTTTCAACACTTCCGGCGGTCTCGGCACTCTGGCAGAAACCCTCGAAGGTAAAGTTCGCACCCTGAACTACCGCACCATCCGTTATCCGGGCCATTGCGATATCTTCAAGACCCTGCTCAACGATCTGGGCCTGCGTCACCGCCGCGATGTATTCAAGGATATCCTTGAAACCGCAGTTCCTGGCACTCAGCAGGACGTTATCGTAATCTTCGTAACCGTAACCGGTTACAAGGATGGTCGCCTGACTCAGGAAACTTATGCAAACAAAGTCTACAACCAGACTCAGGGCGGCCTGGAAATGACCGGTATTCAGGTCACCACAGCTTCCGCAATCTGCGCTGTTGTTGATATGCTTGCTGACGGCAGCATCCCTGCACAGGGCTTCATGAAGCAGGAAGACATTGCGCTGGATAAGTTCCTCGCAAACCGCTTCGGTCAAGTTTACGCATAATTACTTTAAGATATGCCGGCATTGCCTGAGGTGATGCATAAACGGAATATCATGATGCAATGAGAAACGGGGCAGGGGCTTTCCTTTGCCCCGTTTTTCTGTTTAGCTGCCAGCCTGAAATATCAGATTTGTACACTGGGAGGAAACTATGCGTAAATCTGTATTATTTGCCGGTCTGGTACTGGCTGCAATCGCGACTTCAGCGGGTGCAAAAGACTGGAAAGAAATCCGCATTGCCACCGAAGGTGCTTATCCTCCGTTCAACTATGTTGACGCCGACGGCACGCTGAAGGGTTTTGACGTTGAAATCGCCAATGCACTTTGCGAAGAAATGAAAGCAAAATGCACCATCGTGGCCAATGACTGGGACGGTATGATTCCGGGACTGCAGGCCAATAAATTCGATGCGGTGATCGCATCCATGAGCATTACCGAAGAACGTCTGAAACAGATCGACTTCACCAATAAATATTATTCCACACCGCTTGCGGTTGCTGTGGCTAAAGACAGCCCGATTAAAGATGTAAAACCTGAAAGCTTCGCCGGCAAAACAATCGGCGCGCAGGGCGGCACAACACAGGCCATTTATGCGGAAGATGTTTTGGCTAAAGCTGGTGCGGATGTTAAACTCTATGTCAGCGCTGATGAAGCCAATGCCGATCTGAAAACCGGCCGTCTTGATGCGATGATTTCGGACAAGTTCCCTGTGGTTGACTGGCTGAAAACCGAAGCCGGCAGTTGCTGTCATATTCTGGAAGATGTGCCGGGCACCCAGACGGAAACCGGTATTGCCCTTAAAAAAGGCAATGACGATCTGAAAGCCCAGTTTAATAAGGCAATTGATGATATCCGTGCAAACGG
Organism: Brucellaceae bacterium; assembly: GCA_031253705.1. Taxonomy (GTDB): domain Bacteria; phylum Pseudomonadota; class Alphaproteobacteria; order Rhizobiales; family Rhizobiaceae; genus Pseudochrobactrum. The sequence goes on along the minus strand of JAIRVW010000159.1, from coordinate 366 downwards.
CACCTATGCCAAGATCATGAAGAAGTATTTCGACTTCGATATTTATTGATCTTAACGGCTGTTATAACCGTTTAATGAGCGCGCAATCTTGCGCGCTCATTTCTCTTGAACCCTGTATTTTCTGTCAGTCCGAGGCAAAGCTGCCGGCCGCACTCTTCGACCTGTAGTTCATGACCCGCATTTTCCGGCCATCACATGCGTAAATTCGATACACTCATTCTGGGTGCAGGCATTATCGGTGTCAGCACTGCCCTTCATTTACAGGCGCGCGGCCATGCAGTTTGTCTGGTGGATAAAAAAGATCCGGGTGAGGGGACAAGCTATGGTTATGCCGGACTGATCGAACGCTCCAGCGTTATTCCCTAT